>CAIVTL010000612.1 GCA_903908785.1 Caldifarciminota bacterium
GCAGCGCGTCGCTACCTGGGACCTAGTCGTGTCCAATTCGCTCGGCGAGACCGTCCGCCGCGTTACCCGCAAAGGTCAGCCGCCCGCGGTCATCGCCTGGGACGGCAAGACCGACGCGGGCGAACCCATCGCCCCGGGTGAAGTCTACAGCTTCACGTTCAACGCCTACGACGCGCAAGGCAATCAAACCCGGATTCCGGGCTCACCCCAGCGCGTCAACGGCATGGTGCAGCAGATCGGCGACGAGTGGATTGTCTCAATTGCCGCAGACCAGCTCTTCGCGGAAGGCGGCGCGCAACTGCTTGAACAGGCGGGCCCTCGCCTCGACGAAGCGGCCAACATCGTCAAAGAGAAGTTCAAGAAGCAGGTCGTCGTCTACGTCTACACCGAGCAGGAACGGCTCTCGGCCGAGCGCTGCCGCGTCATGCAGACCGAACTGGGTCGTCGCATGGTGCTGCCCAACGAGGCGCTCAAGGTCGCCCCGCGCTTCGTGCCGGGCCTCCAGCCCAAGCTCTCCAAAGTCGAAATCCACGTCCTCTAGCCCCCGCCCATTTCCTCCCGGCAGCTCGACCTGAATCACGGACGGCATCCAACAGCACATCCGTCCGCGCCCGCCCCGCCTGAATTGACGAATCGCCGCCGCCGACTATTATTAACACCGTGACAAAGCCCGGCACCCGCGAGCCACAACCCGCACCACCATGGCCGGCCCAGCCCTTTTCAACGGTCATCGTCGGTACCGGCGCGCAGGTCCCCGAGCGCATCCTCACCAACGCCGACCTGGAGAAGATGGTTGACACGTCGGATCAGTGGATAGTCGAGCGCACCGGCATGAAGGAACGCCGCATCTCCGCGCCCGGCGAAGCGGCGTCCGACATTGCGGTGAAAGCCTGCGAGAAGGCGCTGGCTGAAGCCAGGGTCAAACCCGCGGACATTGACCTCATCATCGTCGGCACCGTGACCGGCGACATGCTGTTTCCCTCGACCGCCTGCATCCTGCAGCAGAAGCTCGGCGCGCAGCGCGCCGCGGCATTCGACGTGAGCGCGGGCTGCACCGGGTTCATCTACGCGCTCAGCATTGCCCGCCAGTTCATCGCCACCGGCGTCTGCCGGACGGTTCTGGTTGTCGGCGTCGAGATGCTCAGCAAGATCACCGACTGGACCGACCGCTCCACCTGCGTCCTGTTCGGGGACGGTGCCGGCGCGGCCGTGCTCAAGGCCGACGCCCAACCTGCCACCGGTATTCTTGCAACCTACCTGGCTGCCGATGGGACCGGCGGCGAGCATCTCTACATGCCGGCCGGCGGCTCGCGCCTCCCGGCCACGGTTGAAACCGTCCAGCAGCACCAGCACACCTGCAAGATGAACGGCAACGCCATCTTCAAAGTGGCAGTCCGTGCCATGGCCGACGCGGTCAAGCACCTGCTCCGGCAGGCCGACCTCAAGCTCGAAGATATCAAGCTCCTCATTCCGCACCAGGCTAATCTCCGCATCATTGAGGCCACCACCAGGTTGCTCAAATTCCCCTCCGAACGGGTGTTCATCAATATCCACAAGTACGGTAACACGTCATCGGCCTCAACCATCATCGCGCTTGACGAAGCCCGCAAGGCCGGACTAATCCGGCCCGGCGACGTTGTGATGATTGTCGCGTTTGGCGCCGGCCTCACCTGGGGCGGCGTCGTCATTCGCTTCTAGCCGAGCCGCCGAATCCGTACACCGCAGACCGTGAACCGTGTTCCGCTATCCGTGCCCGACACTCGATCCCTTTGTCCCTCTATCCCTCCATCCCCTTCTCTCTCCTCGCGCTAGGCCCGGCGCTCGGGCGTGAACTGGTAGAGGAGCCCGCCGGCCAGGGCCAGGCCCGCTGCCACGAACATGACCGTTCGGTAGCCGAACGCGCCCGTGACCCCTTCGAGCAAAGCCCCGCCGACCGCGGCCAGGCTTGAGACCGACTGAAACATCCCGGCCGCCGTTGACCGTTCCGGATTCAACCGCATCAACTCCTTCAGCGACCCGAGATAGAGGCACGACCACGACAGCGCCAGGAACACCTGAATCGGTATCACCTGCTTGAAGTTGGTGGCCACGCCGAACGCGGCGAAAACCAGCACCGATAGGATGAACCCCATGGCGATAAGCAGCTTCTCGCTCGCCTTCTCGAACAGGTTCATGAACACGAACTGGCCCAGCGGATTGATGGCGAACACGGCCCCAATCCAGAACCGGTTCGCGCCCAGGTCCGACAGGTAGACCGGGAATATCGCCCATATCGAGTACGCACCCAGATGCCGAAGCAGAAACGACAGGTAGAGGCGCCAGTTGCGCTTCAGAACCCGGCCGTCAATGAATGGCTGGGCCAGGCGCACGTGCTGGTGCTTAAGGCCGAAAACGGCCACGACCACGGTCAACGCCATTGTCGCGGCGGCAGCGGGGAAAATCCAGCCGGGCCGAAGCAGCCCCAAAGCCACTGCCCCGACGCCCCAACCCAAGGACCCGAAGCCGGTGAATCGCCCAAGCAGCGTGCTCCGGTCGTAGAAATAGGCCATCAGCGCGGCCGGGAAAACCCCGACGCAGAGTCCCGCGAGCGCGCGCGCCACAAACAACCCGCCCAGGTTCCTGGCAAAGCCATGGACCGCAATCGCCGCGACTGAAACAATCAGGCCATAGACCACGAACCGCTTCCGGTCCCCGTAGTCGGCCCAACGGCCGAACACGATGCATGACAGAAGCATGGTTGCCTGGTACACGCCGACCAGCAGGCCTATCTGGGAGCCGTTCGCCCCCAATCCCCTTGCCAGTAGCGGGACATAGACGACCGCCAGCATCAGGCTGGCGTTACTCAGCAGTTGGACCGCGTAGGCTGTCAGCAAGGAGAGGGTTCGGGGGGTCGGGGGTTCAAGGGTTCAGGCTCGGAACCGGACCGCGGGGCCCCGGAACCCCTCCCCCGCCTTTCGGTCGGACCGGCAGCGGCGCCAGCCGGCTGACCGGCAGGGATTGATACCAACTCACCAGCCGCTCAATTTCCGCGCTTCGTCCCCGCGCCGCCAGCGCCTGGGCGCGGCGCATAAGGAAGAAACGATAGCGTTCAAGGCTGGCCCAGGTTCGCATATCCGGTTTGCGAGGCGGCATGCGGACCGTCAGCCTGGAGTAGTCGAACTCAGGAATCAGCGTGTCACTCCGGAGCTGAAACAGCAGCCCGACCGGAACCCGGGCGACGCCGGGCAGCAGTTGCTTCGCATCCGCTCCCCCATCCACGTCAAAGGTCGTGTAGGCGGGCCGCTCCGGGTTGCGGGTCACGAAACTCGCGAGCATCACGACGTACCGGCGCTGAATCTCGCCCGCGTCCCGCAGCCGGTTGTGCTCGAACTGGTCAAGATACTCCCGATACTGCGCAATCTCGGTCGCTGACCGCTCAACCAGCCACGGATAGGCCCGGGCCAGGTACTTGAAATACCACGACCTTCGGAGCAACTCCTTGTCAATCACGCACACGTCCGGCCGCACGTGTTCGACGTGCTGCAGGTAGAACACCGGCGAATAGACATCCCACCAGTCGGTGATGATGGTTGCGTTCTGCCCCGCGGACGCAAGCGTATTAATCGCGTGGTCATAGGCAACGTAGTCGCCCCGCTTGCTCCCCGCTCCGAAGTTCAGAACCAGCGCGGCCAGACCGGCGACCCAGACCGCATGTCGCCACTTCCCCATTCGACGGACGAGTTGCTCGAGCCCGACCACTCCGAAAACCGCGAGCGCGACCAGGCAAGGCAGGTAATAAGACTCGATGTCGGGAATCGAGTAGTTGACCGCGTAGGCGAACGCGGCAACGGCGGAAACCGTCAACCCGATGGCAAGACTCCTGCGCGTGCGGAACAGCCGCACCGCGCCGTAGAAGACAACCGGCACGAGCACGTACAGGAAGCTACGCGCCAGCAGCACTGCCCCGCGCCCGGCGTTCCGCATCACCTCGTCTGATGACTGTGAGAACATCCAGACCTGGTACTGCTTGCCGGTCACGTGCCAGTAGAACCGCTCGATGTTGTAGGGGTCGCCCCAAGCGAACAACGGCCCGGCGCGGGCACGCAGAACGAGGAAGATGTAAGGAGAAACGCCGAGAAGGAACAGCAATGCCATCACCGGAACGCGGCGCACCAGTCCACGCCGATACGCTAGGATGACAGTCAGAGCGACACCCAGCACCGTGCTTGCCGCAGACATGTGGTTGGTCAGAGTGAGCCCGGCCAAGTACGCGAGAATCAGCAACGGCCCGCCCCGCTCGGCCGACTCGGCTGCCAGCCAGAGCAGCACGACGAGCACCAGCGTCAGACTGTACACCTCAACGTCAACCGCCACTGCCCAGACCGGGAACGAGAAGCCAAGCAGCAGCGCTCCCGTGCCCGCAGTGGTCCGTGACAGCCCCAATCGCAGCCCGAGCAGCAGGAACAGCCCAACACCCGCCGCCGCGAACAGCGCGCTCGACGCCGCCACGCGGTTCACGACCATGCCGACCGGCACGAGGCTCGCGAGCCTGCCCAGCATTGTATACAACGGGTATCCGGTCGGGTGCAGGATGTTCAGCAGATTGCACCCCGCCGCCAGCTCGCCCGAGTCAATCAGGCCAACGGTGGGAGAGAGTGTGATGAGATAGACGACAAAGGTAGCTGGAACAACCAGCCAGACAAGCAGCCGACGAATCACGCTCCCCCCGTTCCCTCTCCCTCAGGGAGAGGGCGAGGGTGAGGGTTTCTTGGTTTGAGATCCTGCCGCGCCTGGCCGATGGCCAGGTTTGGCGGCACGGCCTTGGGACAGACCGTGCGGCAGTTCGCGTAGAAACGGCAGGCCCACCAGCCATCGGGCTTGTCGGCGAGAGCAAGACGCGAACC
>CAIVTL010000613.1 GCA_903908785.1 Caldifarciminota bacterium
CACACTCTGCCCGAGCGCATGAGTAGCTTCCCGACGCCGGCCGAGTTCGCCGAGTTGTTTCTCCCTCAGGTTGCAGAATTGCAGGGCACGCTACGCGACTATCAGCGCGTGGCCGTCTCTCAGGTTCTTTCTGGCGTTAGATCAGGTAGGAAGCGCCTGTACCTCCAGATGGCAACCGGCACCGGCAAGACAATCACGGCGGCTGGTGTCATCGCCCGGCTCGCGTCGTCCGGGCTCATCCGGCGTACGCTCTTCTTGGTAGACCGCGACGCTCTGGCAGGACAGGCTCAGAGAAAACTGAAGTATCACCTTGGCGACAGCTTCAACATCGACCGCGCATCGGGCGGCGCAGAAGACCGGCACCGGGACGTGCTCATCACAACGGTCCAACACCTTGCGGCGCGGAGCAAGTATCAGAGTTACCCTGCCGACCACTTCGGCTTGGTGGTGCTGGACGAGTGCCACCGGTCCTACTTCGGAGACTGGCTCGGCGTGCTCGAACATTTCAGTATCGGAGGGGCAATTCTGCTCGGCCTTACCGCAACCCCAGCGGACAAGGAAACCGTGAATACGGACCGCTTCTTCACCGACCCAGGGCAGTATGCGGGGCCCATATATCGGTACTCGATCCGCCAAGGCGAGTCCGACCCTGAAGTGCCTGAATGGGACCGGCTGGCGGCCTGTGTGCACCATAAGTTTCACACCAACGTTGACCTTGAAGGAGTGCACGACATGGGCTTTGACTTCGAGCCAGAGCAGTTGGGCCGGGCCGTAGATGTGCCGCAACGCAATCGCATGATTGCGGACAAGTACTTCGGAGATATCCTGGGTACTCGTGAGCCAGCGAAAACACTGGTCTTTGCCGCGTCCATAGCGCACGCTCGGAATCTGCGATATGCGCTCATCGAGGAGTACAACCGTCGCAATAACCTCCCGCCCAACGACGCGGCTGCCGAGAAGTTCATCGTCGCGGTTCACAATGAGATGGCAGGCGCACCGGAGCTTATCGAGGAGTTTCAGAAGGTGACCGATTCCGCCGAACGCAAGGCCATTATTGAACAAGCCCACAAGGACCCGAACATGGCTCCGCGGCCGATAGTGCTGGTCGGTATTGGTATGCTCGACACCGGGATAGACGCACCTGATGTTGCGGTTCTGCTCATGGCGCGACCGACCAAGTCGAAAGTCCTTTACGTCCAGATGAAAGGACGGGGAACGCGCAAGTGCCGGGAGACTGGCAAAGATTACTACCGGTTGGTGGATTTCGTTGATGTGTCCCACCTTGAAGCACCCGTGACGAACGAAACGCCCGGCGTTGTGGACGAACCGGTCGAGGACGAGCTGCAAGGGTTTGTGGCACGTGACCGTACAGGTGCAGAGCCCCGAGAACCAGCCCAGCGTACGACCGATGAGCTTGCCGCCCGTCAGGAGATGGTCATCGCCGACGTGCCGGTACACCTAGTGTTCTCTGAAACCATCTCGCCGGCGTTCCTTGAAGAACTGCGTCGACAGATAGAGGCGCAGCTTAAAGGTGGGCTGGCGCGGGAAAGCCTGAAGCAGCGTTTCGCGCAGACGGTCATGTGCTGGCGTTACTTCCGAGGCCCAGGCATGCCGGATCACTCATTCCTCGCGACGATGGGATTCGACCTTTCGACACTGCACGACCTCTATGGCGAACTCGAAGCCACGCTGGAAGACTTCATCGCTGTAGCCACCGGCGAAACCGACTTCGATACGTTGCGGCGTCGGCGCGAATTCGACAAGTGGGCGCTGCAGAAGCAACTGAGTAAGGAACAACGTGAGTTTGTCCTGATGGTTTGCGACTTCAAGCGGGCAAACGTGGAAATCACCCCCGAGCAGATTCTCCATAGCCAATGGTTGGGCCAAGCTGGCGGCATCCTCCGCGTGAAAGCCCTGTTCGGCGATTTCGACCGGCTTATGACACTGGCCGCAGAGGCGGGAAGCCTTATTGATAATGCGAATCAGGTGAAGGGGGCGAGCGATGGCTAGCACACCCGACTTCAACCAGTTCGGCAAAGAGTTGTGGGAGGTTGCCAACGTCCTCAGGGACGACGCCGTTCACGCCACGGACAGGCTGGAGATATTCAGCCTATTCCTGTTTCTGAAGTTGTGGGACGAAACGGCATTACTGGAGGAAGAGGCCGCAAAGAGGACTCTTCCCGAAGAGGAGCAGCTAATCCCGGATAAGTACCGGTTCCACAAGTGGGCCGACGACCCCGACGGCTATGCCAAATCGCAGGGATTCTCCGACTCGATCATGTTCTGCAAGCAAATGTTCGTCGACCTCGCGGAGCGCGAGCTTCATTCGAAGCACCCATCGGCCCGTGACGTAGCGCGCCTGTTCAAAGAAACAGTCTTTCCTCTGCGCTATGCAACGACGGTCAGGGGTCTTGCCTCCAAACTCAAGGACTTGAACCTGCTGGAAGTGATGTCGCGCAAGATGGGACCGGACGAGCGGTTCGATGTCTTTGGAACTGCATACGAGCAGCTGCTGCAGCAATTCGGACAGGACAAGGAATTCGCTGAGTACTTCACCCCACGCCATATCGTTGACCGTATGGTACAAGTGGTTGACCCGGGAGTCGGCGAATCCATCTATGACCCCGCCTGCGGAACTGGCGGATTCATAGTCAGAGCCTTCGTCTACGTCTGCGGTGAAATCGAGAAAAAGAAAGATGCTGCCGAGAAGGAACGGCTGATTCGACAGTTGAAGGAGAAGCTTCTCTTCGGGGTGGAGCACTCACCGCTCGTGTTCAAGCTGGCGCTCATGAACATGATCCTCCATAGAGATGGATCGAGCCAGCTGCAGAACGACGATAGCCTGTCCAACAAAGCTCTGGAGATCCATAAGAACAAGCACGATGTCATTCTGGCGAATCCGCCCTTTGGACCAACCAAACAGGAGCGGATGGCTCAGTTCGAGTTCCACATCAAGCTCTATGAGGCCCTCTTCATCCAGCTTATGATGAACAGCCTGCGCCCGGGCGGGCGCGCTGCTGTTGTGCTAAAGGAAGGCCTGCTCTTCGACTCCAAAAGGATGCTCAGGAGTATCTGTCGTAAGCTGGTCGAGCAGTATGAAGTCCTGGGTGTAATCAGCCTACCCAATGGGGTCTTCAATCCATATAGTGGCGCAAAGACAAGCGTAGTAGTATTCCGTCGCCCGCTTGGGAAAGACGACGTACGGACTTCCAAGGTCTGGTTCTACCGCGTGGACAGCGACGGCCGGGACTTGGGCGCAACCAGACGCCCGCTGCCCGACTTCAGCACTGACGGAGACCTCGAGCACATGGCCTCGCTCTGGCCCTACAGGTGGCGACACGAGAAGGACGGTGGCGTTCGGGCGATTCTGAAGGCAGACGACCTCACGCGCTTCGAAAGTCCGAAGTCTTGGTGGGCGACGGTGGAGGACGTACGGAAGAGCAACTACAACCTGACCGCTGGTCTCCACTGCCCGCACAAAGCCGTAGCTACAGAGCTTGAGAAACCTGAGGTGCTCATTAACCAGATGCTCGACCTTGAGGACGAGGTTAGGTCTGACCTGCAAGACTTGCTCACACTGGTCACCGTGCCTACAGCAGTCGAAGGGCTAAAGGGATCGGTCCGTTTCGAGGCTGCGCCCGAGGAATAGTATCCGATGCTGTCCGCGACTGAACGCCTCCTCGGAATCACCAAGGCTAGGGCAGAGCCGAAGCCCAAAATCGCACTAGACACGTGCTGTGTTCAGTACTACATCAGCAGCCCGCCCGTGCAGCCCTGGGCCGACTGCCTCGACTCCGTCTTTCAGGCCGGCGTAGAAGGACGCGTAGAATTGTACGTGAGTACGGTCGTGGTGTCCGAGCTTCTGGCTCATGTGTATTTCTCGAGCCGGAACATGACTGGCTACGACCCGGAGTTAGACCTCTTGGCCATCCTTGACCGCCACTTCCGGATGCTTGATGTGGATGGTATAGTCGCACGAGCTGCTGGCAGGCTGCGGGGTAGCTACGTACCAGGTGACAAGATCGCCCTCAAGACCCCGGATGCCTTGATAGGTGCGACGAGCATCGCGCACGGGCACACGCTCTTTGTCACCAATGACGCCCAACTTGCTGATGCCCTGCCAGAGAACAGTTGCCTCTACCTGCGGCACGTTGCCTTGGAGTGGCTGGCCAGCAATATCCCATCAAAGTGCTACGACCGAAGCGCCCCCGTCCTGCCGCCACATGGTAGCGCGGAGTCAATCCTTGATGAAACCCCAGTAGACGAGTCGCCCGCGCATTTCGTCATCACTGGGATCAATAGCGACAAGTCCGCGACGACGGAGTCGTGCCTCTGGCATGAAGACATAGGTAGTCCCCCTGAGCCCAAGGTGATCCTGAACAAGCTAAGGGACCATCTAGAGGTTGCCTGGGACAAGAAGCGGGAACAGATCAGGGTCAACCCACAGAAGAGGATTTGTGTAACGATCTACGCTTCACTCGTGCGCGAACGCGACCAGCAGAAAGAGCCGTGCTATGCCTCAAAGAGCGATCACCAGAAGGAAGCGGACGCCTGGAACAACTATCTCTCGCCTTGGCGCACGCTCCGGCCGTGCCTTGGCCTACCACAGACAACCTGGCAGCTCTGTGAGGAAGGGAAGACTCACACATTGGATGCACCGGCAACCGCACGATACCTAGACCGGGCCAGGAATGTTCTCGGATGGAAGGACGAGAGATGAGGGAAGACAAGGGTCTGAGTATCTGGCCGACACGCCCTCTCGGCGAACCGTCTCTGGCAGACATTGCAGCGGGCGGTACGCCGCGGAGAAGCGTACCTCGCTATTTCAAGGGCCCTATTCCTTGGGCAAAGATCGGCGATCTGACAAGGGCAGGCAAGTACATCGCGGATACCGAAGAGAAGGTCTCCGAAGAGGCCATTGAGAACAGCAACGCTCGGGTGTTTCCTTCCGGGACTGTATTGGTTTCGATGTATGGTTCCATCGGCAGAGCTTCAATCACACTGGTGCCAATGGCTACGAACCAGGCAATCCTAGGGATTCAACCAAACCCTGCCGCTTTGTCCGGTGAGTATCTGTATTACTTTCTCTTGTCAGCTCAGCCGCGATTGGAGACGCTTGGGAGAGGTGCAACTCAAGATAACATCAATGCGAGCCACGTGAAAGCGCTGAGGATTCCTCTTCCCTCACTTCCCGTACAAGGACGGGTGGTTCTGATTCTCCAGAAGGCCGACGAGATCCGTCACAAGCGCCACGAGGCCCTTGACCTGGCAGATTCGATTCTGCCCGCGGCGCTCATCGCCATGTTCGGCGATCCGACCAACGATCGTAGCGACGTCGAGCGAGTTCCCCTAGGCCAACTCGCCAATGTTCGGTCTGGCGTCACAAAAGGCAGGAAGCTGCACGGCAAGGAAGTCGTTGAGGTGCCCTACCTGCGCGTGGCGAATGTGCAAGATGGCTTCCTTGACCTCTCCGAGGTAAAGACCATCGAAGTCTTGCCCGATGACATCGATAAGTATCACTTGGAGGACGGCGATATCCTCATGACCGAGGGTGGCGACCCCGACAAGCTTGGGCGTGGGTCGGTGTGGCGGAATCAGATCGAAGGAAGCATACACCAGAATCACGTCTTTCGGGTCAGAGCCGACCGCGGCAGACTAACACCTGAGTATCTTGCTGCCCTTCTACGTACGCAGTACGCCAGGCATTACTTCCTAGGCTGCGCGAAGCGGACAAGCAACCTAGCCTCTGTCAATTCGACCCAGGTGAAGGCGTTTCCCGTTCCATTACCATCCATCTACCTCCAAGAGAAGTTCGTGAGTGCGGTTGAGCAATGGATACTCGCGTCAGAGAAGCTCACCAGAGGGCTGAAGGATGCGGGCTGTCTGCTAGCGAGCTTGATGGACGCAGCCTTTTCCGGCGAACTCACAGCTGAATGGGAAGCGGCCAACGCGGATTGGATAGCTGAGCAGGTAACATTTCATGAGCGCCAGGCAAGCGGATGATGTGAACGAGAGACTTCCGACTCTGGTCGAGTTCTATGATGGCCTGTGCCAGCGGGTACGTGGAGTCCATGCTGACTGGGATGACGTTGGGCATGTTTGGTCACAGGGCATTGTATTCGCCAGTTTCGTTCAGCTAGCTCCGCCAGGGGTGTGCCACACATACGAGCGACCGTCCAAGCTGGCGAAGAGTAAGCATCTGGATCTCGTTTGGACCAGAGGTGACTCCTTCCTGGACCGGCACGCCGAGTTGCTCCTCGTGTTGGAGAGCCAATGGCGGCACCAGAGAGCCGCGGTCGACACCTGGCGCGAGGTGGTCTACGGCGACGTTGACAAGATACTTGCCGAGAATGTGCCGATAGCAGCTCTCGTTACGGGGCGCAACAAGGGTGCCAACGAGGAGCTTCTGTTGCTTGGCGAAAAGGTCAAGCGATACAGGGGACCGCGGCAGTCTGTGCTAATAGTAATGTTCTCCCCGCCTCAGGGCAGGGCAGTCTCGTGCATGGCGAGGGCGCTGGCATTTGAGCCGGGCCAATCCGACCCAGTCCCACTTGGCCCGACTGAATGCTGAGGATGTGCGGCGGTTGGATCAGCCTGCTGCCACGCCAAGTCCGTGCCTCGTCACGTCGGTACCTGTTCCAGTCGCTGCTGAATCAGTATTTCGGAGAGGAGAACTGACATGCGAGTCCATGGATGCCGGCAACCACTTCGGGAGTTGGCCGATTCGGTCTTGCGGGACCACCTTGCTGCGCTGCGACACGAGATGGAACCGGAACGAGCGATGTGGGCCGCCGCGTTCTGGGGGTATCCGTCAGCCGGGAAGAATCTGCGCAAGCTGCTATCCCGTAGGATTGACCCCCGAGGCTGTTATGTCTTCATGCGGGGCAGGAAGCCGATATACGTGGGCATATCGAAGCACGTCATCAAGCGTATCTGCGAACACATCAACGGCACAACGCATAACTCAGCTACTCTAGCCTACAAGATGGCAGCTGCCGCAGTGAAACCCAAGGTGAGCGGAAAGAAGCCAACCCGCGGAGCGG
Source organism: Caldifarciminota bacterium (assembly GCA_903908785.1). Lineage (GTDB taxonomy): Bacteria > Hydrothermota > Tepidihabitantia > Tepidihabitantales > Tepidihabitantaceae > UBA2258. The sequence continues at coordinate 7,044 of CAIVTL010000613.1, forward strand.
CAATGACCAAGGGGGAGTTCATGCGCGTCTTCAAGGAGAAGCGATGCCGACTTCTCGACATGCGCGTCGCATTCATACCGATCGACAACCCTTTGGAGCTGTACCTCTTCGAGGCCTACGCGGCAATGGAACTCCGCACCGGCCGCTGGAACACCTTCGCGACGCACTAACTATGGCCGAAGGCGGATAGCGAGACCGACGCTAATGACGGAGGCAACAGAATGAAGCGACGGAGAACACGGCTGGTGATTCAGCATTTGGAAGGCATAGCTGGGGCGGCGTTGGACGAGTATTCCGAAGTCTTGCGGGAGTTCATTCGCGGCAAGAATGGCGTGTACGCGCTCTACAAGAAGGAACGGCTCTACTACGTCGGTCTGGCGCGGAATCTGCGCTCACGGCTGCGCCACCACCTGCGCGACCGGCATGCGGGCAGGTGGGACCGGTTCAGTATCTACCTGACCGAAGGCGACGAGCACCTGAAGGAACTTGAGTCGCTGGTGCTCCGAATCGCCGAGCCGCGCGGGAACAAAGTGGCAGGCAAGTTCTTGGACTCTGAGGATCTGAAGCGTAGATTCAGGCGGCGGTTAAAGGAGAGCTGGAATCGGAAGGTCGAGGAGATGACCGATTGGGCAGAACCGGAACCACAACGGAAGCCAAAGCCCCCCAAGCGCGGCGCCCAATCAGATTCGAAGAGCCGCGACAACGCACTAGCCAAGTACGTGACAAGGCGGTTCCACATCAGGATGAAGTACAAGGGTAAGGCCTTCGTTGCTCACGTGAGGCGAAGTGGAATGATTGCCTTCGCCCGGGAAAGCGCAGACTGGCTACGATTAAAGAACACGCAGTTCGCATCGCCTTCGGCTGCAGCCGGTGCAGCAACGGGCGGTAGCTTCGATGGCTGGCATGTCTGGCGCTTCTGGAGCACGAAGGGCGAGCTCGTGCCGCTGGACGCCTTGCGCAAAGGCAAGGCGATGCCGAGATTCTAGGATGGCATCGAAGAAGCCGGGCAAGATCAAGTCAGGGCAGGGCACGCTGATAGGCAACGCCGGCGAGTACTATGTCATGGCTGAGTTGCTGAAGCGCGGCATCGTTGCCGGCCTTATGCCTCGTAACGCTCCATCGTTCGACATCCTGGCGACAAGGGGCGACCGCACCGTACGGATTCGCGTGAAGACGAAGTCAGCTCAGTACGACAACTGGCGCTGGGTGGCGAAAAAGGACAAGGTCTTGTTCCGGGAGTTGTCGCGTGAAGGCGACTTCACGGTTCTGGTCAATCTCACCGACGACACCAAGGATCTTGAGTTCTTCGTGATTCCCACCCACGAAGTGAACGAGTGGTTGGTCGACGACTTCGAGAAGTGGCGCAAGACACCGGGTAGAGGCGGGCGACAGCATGACCCCGAGAACCCGATGCGAGCCTTACTCTACAGCAAGGAAGCGAAGCGGCTTGAGCCGTACAGAAACGCTTGGGACAGCCTGTGGCTGTGAGGCCGTCCATCCTCGACCGCGTGTTCAGGGGGGAACTGAAGTGCCAAAGTTCATGCCGAAACACTGATGCATACTGACAACACCGAACCGTATCTTGCACTGGAGGAGGTGGCTTCGTGTCTGAAGGTGACCGTCGCGGACGTGACAGAATGGGTACAGCAAGGCAAGTTTGGCGATGTGCGGCGCGACGGCACGAGGGTTCTGATCTCCTTGAGTTCCTATCAGCGGTTCGGCAGTTCCATGCCGCCAGAATTGATGGAAAAGATCAGTCTACGTATGTGGGAGGCCATGAAGACGACCAGGCCCGTGGTACAGAGAGAGACTTGCGAGCGCATCGGCGCCAGCATAGCCAAAGTGCTTGAGCGCGCAGAGCGCGCGGTCAAGCTCCTCGAGACCATCCATGCCGCGCATGAGCCGCAGGTCGATGTGATCAAAGGCAGGGACGGTCTTGTGGCTGGTTTCATCCTATACGCCAGGGTCATCAGTCTGCTCTACGGCATACTGCGCCTTCTACGGGCGAGCGTGCCCGCTGAAGCAGGGATTCTCTTTCGACCTCTCTCGGAAGCGATGCTCCTAGCTGACTACTTCGTGATGTCCGAGACGTCCAAGGAGAACGGAGAGACGATTAGTCGGTGGTTCGCTGGCCAATCTCCCCCAAAACACAGCAAAGTGATCAGGTACGTGCATCGCAAGATGAGTGTGCCTACAGAGGGCGCGGAGAGACTGTATGGGTTGTACTCAGAGCCGGTGCATCATACCTATAAGTAATTCCGGGGACACAGTAAAAGATTATTGACGGGCGCGGGGGCGAGGCGCAAGGGAATTGACGATTTCCGGTTGACGAGTGTCGATTGTCCCGAGCGAGCGGCCCGCGCGGCGCGGGAAATCCCAAGCTCCAAATCCTAAATCCCAAAGGAATGCAAGACAGTCACCTGCTGGAATCCGGGTGGCGAGGGCATAAGAGGGCTACGTCCGCCAATTCAAACTGCAAATTGCATATGTCAAAGGTCAAAATGGCGGAGTCTGACTCCAACGTCGTGACAGGCGATTCTTGACGCGCGCGGCCGTTTGACATCCCGTCTCTTGACTTCACGGCCCGCAGTAGTAGCATTCGCCCGTGGACATCTTCGGTATCTACGTCGTGGCGCCTGTCCCAAAGGGCGCTGCCCGCGAGGCGTAACGAAGCATGAAGGCCCCTGAAGAACGAACTTCCTTCTTCTTTGTGGACGAATCCGGAGACCCTACGTTCTTCAACCGCGACGGGGAGTGCATCGTTGGGCGCGAGGGCTGTTCCAGGATTCTGATTCTTGGATTCGTCGCGAGCAGCGACCCCGTGTCAGTCCGAAAGGAGCTGGCCTCATTGCGGACCGGCATCATTGCCGATTCCTACTTCGCCGGTGTACCGTCCATCGCGAAGACCGCCCGTGTCTTTCACGCCAACGACGACATCCCGGAGGTTCGGGAGCGCGTCTACCGTCTCATCAGCGGACTGGACATCTGGGCTGAACTCGTCGTAGCCCGCAAGATTCCGGCGCTCTTCCGTAAACGGCACCACAGCCGCGAGGGTGAGTTCTACGACGACATCGTGTCCAAGCTCTTTCACGGCAAGCTCCATCTGAGCCGCCGGAACGTCATCTATTTCGCCAAGCGCGGCTCGTCAAGCCGCCAGAAGCCACTGGAGGAGGCAATCGGCAGAGCCATCGCCGAGTTCGAGCAGCGGTGGAAGACGAGGGTCGAAACCGAGACCCGAGTCCTGGTCCAGCGCCCGATGGAGGAACCTTGTCTTCAGGTTGTGGACTATGTGAACTGGGCAGTCTATCGCGCGTTCGAGCGCGGCGAGATGCGGTTCTTCAACGTCATTCGTGACAAAGTGAGAATGGTATGCGACGTCTACGATACGGACAGGTATCCGGGCAACTTCTACTCCAGCCGGAACCCGTTCGATGTGGAAAAAATCAGCCCTTTGTAGCTAGGGGATTTCTCCCGCACGGCGTGGAGCCGGCTTTCACTAGCAAAGGGCTACCTGTATGATAGCAGGTTCAGCCGGTTCGTCAAGCGCGTAATTCCGGGGACGCCGTAATTCCGGGGACGGGCGCAGCGGGCGCGGTCCTAGTTTACCTTCAGCCCGAACACCCGTTCGCAGATCGCTTCCAGCACTTTCCGGTCGCAGCCGTGGCGCGAGAGCCAACAGCCGACAGCTCACGGCTTACAGCTTTCGGGAGGATTCGGCAGGTCCAGGGAGAAGACCCTACCACATTTCAGATTGCAGATTTCAGATTTCAGATTGGCGGACCCAAACCTTGGCGGTCTTGGCGGTTCACACTCCCGAGTGCCGGTCAGTCATGGTCGAGCGTGATGTTGAAGACGGTGGCGGCGATTGCCCGGAGAACGTCCGGGTTGCAGCCGTAGCGCGAGAGCTCACAGCCGACAGCTTACAGCTTACAGCTTTCGGACGGATTCGGAGCGACTGGCTGACTGGGAAGGAACGATGGCCCTCTGGCTAGTCACCGGAGGGCGGACGTGGCTTCGCGGGAAAACGGGCCTTGCCCGACACTCTCACTCCAACTGCTCCGAGCTGCACGTCTATATCCGACAGCCTGGTGGCTGCCGCCCGATAGACAGCACTTCCTTCCCGTCTGCCGATGACCAGTACCGTTGTCTTCTTCTTTGCTTCATCTACTGAATAGACGATGCGATAGCAGTTTCTCTGGAAATGAAGAGACCGGCAGGCCGACAAGTCCATCCCGTGCTTGTTACCGCACAGCTTACCGTATAGAGGACTGACCTTAAGTTTCTCGAGTTGGAGCACGGCGGTTTTCTGGATAGACCGGTCTAGTTTCTCAAAGTCGTCTTGCGCTGCCCCCGTAAGGACAACTTCATAGCCGGTGGCGCTTACGGAGGTCGGCAAGGCTGATTTCTCTCTTGGGTTCCTTGTCCCGGAACTTCAATTCCACAAAAAGGAGCACGTGGTCCAGTACCGCTTCGAGGTCGAGGATCCTGTTCTGGACTTTCGAGTAGGCCTTCATGCTCATGACCACGGCGGCGGCCTGCTTGCCGCTCATTACCTGTACCTCACCAGATGTTTCCACTTGGTCCAAGATACGGGAGCACTTTTCCGTGCTTCGGACGGAAGGCATCACTCTGCAAGTCGTAGACATCTGCTTCATTATATGAACTGCCCCATTGGGTGTCAACATAACCTATGACGCAACTCGGCTAGAATCGATTCCATCATCCGCATGAAGCACAACCCGGCGGCACAACGCTGACGTACAGACCGAAGACCCCACGACATTGCAGATTGCAGATTTTAGATTGCAGATTGGGCGGAGCGGGTTGGTCCGGCCGACGGCTCACGGCTTGGGGAGGAGGTCCAGCGCAAACACGTTCAGACATATCGCCGTCAGGACATCGAGCTTGCAGCCGTATCTGGCCCAGCGCTGAATAGCGTAGAGGACGCGGAGGCGAAGGGCCTCTTCCGAGTAGTCGCGGCAGAGCTTGTCGACGTGGAGGCTGAAGCCACGATAGGTGACGAACTGAATCGTCGGAACGCCGAGGTCGCAGAGGACCTTCTTCACCTGTTCATCGCGCAACTCGGACCGTTCGGCGGCGTCACGGTAGTTCTCAGTCTCGGTATTTCCGGGGACACAATAAAAGATTCTTGACGGGCGCGGGGGGGCGAGGCGCAAGGGAATTGACGATTTCCGATTGACGAGTGTCGATTGGAGAAGCCGGGTAGAATCCGGGCCTGTGGGCGGATTGGACCACGGGAATTGGCGAGTTACGATTGACGAGTGTCGATTGTCCCGAGCGGGCGACGCGGCGTCGGTTTGCAGGTTGCAGTGGCGGAGGGAATCGGCGAGTTGCGGTTAGCGGTAGCTGAGGACCGCCTTCTTGCCAATCCAGTCAGGTGTGGGCATGAATTCTCAGTGGCTGGATACCGGGTCAGTCGCCGGTGTCAAGTAGCCGGGAAAGTCGTTGACAGGAGTGGCTGCGGACTTGTGGCAGGAATTCAGATGTCTTGGCTTTGGGCATTTCTTTGGCTCGCTTGAAGAATTCCGTTTCTGTTATCTCGGTCGGCCACTCCAGCCGGGCCCAGACCTCGTGCTTGTCGTCGGCTAGCTTCCGGAAGGCTATCGCTTTCAGGCCGTGGAGGTTCTGGATGTCGCGCACGAAGGCGTTTACCGGCTTGCGCAGTCCGGTATAGGAACTCTGCATGCGCGCCCAAAGGTCGCCGTAGAACATCGTGTCGACACCCAGCAGCAGCTTGAGTATTGTAACCTGGCGTTCGGCAATCACCCGCTTCCGTTTGGAAGGCAGCCGCTTGAATAGGTCGAACATGACGTTGCGGAACAGCGCACGCTGGACGTTCTTCCGAATCTCGGCAAAGAGCCTAGTGCACTGCGTCTCGATGCCCTTGAGACCAAAGAGGAGGAACGGTGTCAGGTCATGCCCACCGGCGCGCACCTCTGCCAAGGCCTGAAGGTACGCCGGTTTTTCCTCGTAGTAGTAGTTCGACATGGCAATGAAGAGGATGTCCTTGAGTCCGACGCGCTGCAGCATGAGAGCTTCGACGGCGCGGGCGGTCCGGCCATTGCCATCAAGAAACGGGTGTATTGCGGCGAAGTGGTAGTGTAGTGCCAAGGCCTGCACCAGCGAGTTGTGGGCGGGAAAGTCACGCTCAATCGCCTGACACAATCCTTGGAACGCAAGTTCGCACTCCGCGCCGCCTTCGGCTCCTCGGTGCGGCGGTGAACCGAACGTCACGTTGATGTCCCGGCCGCGCAGATGACCGGGTTCGCAATGGTCGTCATCGGCGCCGGCGACTATCATCCGGTGCACCTCTTTGATGAGATCGCAGCTGATGGGCCGGTCTGTCGGCAACGCCGCTATCCACCGGTACGTCCTGACCGCGGCAGCGGCTTGGCGCTGCGAGCGCGTCTGAAGCTGCTCTACGTTTTCGGTCATCGCAGCGTCGAGTTCGCGGTCGGTGAGATCGGCTCCCTCAATGCGAGACGTTCCCGCGACTTCTCGCTTCAGTTGTACAACCTGAAGCTGGTCCGTCCAGCTTCGTTGATACGGAATCTGGGTCAGCGACATGATGGCGGCCCGGGCTCGTATCAGCGGTTCCTCCACTTTTTGGGGATTGTACTTTGTCCATGAGTCGGGAATCGTGTACTTCGTCACGGATTGATTGTAGACAAATTCATTTCCAAGTCAAGATCGCACACCAATCAGCTAACTAATTGAATATTCCGTATTTAGGTTCACGCAGGAGTCGTGACGTGACCAGTCGCTGCCACTTCATTGTCAGGTTCATTGCCGATTCGTGTCTGATTGTGTAGTCAGGAATCGGGTGGTTCGCAGCCCACGGACATGTTCACCGATGGCCGAGGGCACATCAGGGTACGGGCATAGTGCGTGGCGCTGCGACTGACGGCTCACGGCTGGCGGGGGTCGCAGAACTGAGGCCGAAATGTGGCGCGGTTCTAGTCCAACTCCAGTGTGAATACCCGGTTGCAGATTTCTCTAAGCACTTCCGGTCGCAGGCCGTAGCCTGACAGCCAACGGCTGACAGCTCACGGCTTACAGCTTTCGGACGGGCTCGGCAGGTCCAGAGAGAAAACCCTACCACATTTCAGATTGCAGATTTCAGATTGTAGATTGGCCGACCCAAACCTCGGGGCTCTTGGCGGTTCACACTCCCGAGCGCCGGTCAGTCGCGGTCGAGCGTGAGGTTGAAGACGGTGGCGGTGATGGCCCGGAGTACTTCCGGCCTGAGTCCGTATGCGTTCCAGTAGTCGGTCGCTGCTGAGGCGAGTTGGCGCAGGGTTTCGCCCGAGTGCTGGCGGCAGAGTTTGTCCACGTGGAGGGCGAAGTTGCGGTAGGGGACGAACTGGATAGGCGGGACGCCGTGTTCCATGAGCACTTGCTTGACCTGTGTGAAGCGGAGTTCGGAGCGTTCAGCCGCGGTGCGGTAGTTGTAGGTCTGGCCGGCGGAGTTGCCGTCAGCCCGGCAGGGAATCGAACCCTGCCGGACCGCGTTGCCGTAACGCCGCGTGGCGCGGGCCACCGCAATCTGCCGCCTGGTGTCGTTGTTCATCATGACAGGGCTCCAGGGGTCGAGGAGGATAGGGGTCCAGGATTCGAGGAATCAAGGGGTCCAGTGTCGGAATCCGGGCCGGACTTGGCGGTCTTGGCGTCCTTGGCGGTTTCCAGACTCCGGACGTCCACAGATTCCGCAGACGACACGGAGTGTCGCCCCGACGCCGAGGAGGGGTCTCGGCCGGACCGGACATCCGCAGGTTCCGCAGATTCGGCCGTGGGCGGTAAGCTGTTAGCGGTAAGCTGTTGGCTGGCCTTGAGCCGCTGGTGCGCTTCGCAGATGAGGAACTGGATGGTGCGGGGTTCGAGCCCGAGGTTCACCCATTTGCGGATGGTGAGTTCGAGGTGGAACGCGAGGTCCCGGCCCTTGCGCGTGCGCCAGAGGCGCGCGAGTTCGCGCAGGAACCATTGGTAGTGCATCACCTGCAGCACGGGCATGCCCGAGCCCACAACCATGGGCGCCAGGTGCTTCTTGAACAGTTCTTCGGCCTGTGCCGGGTTTGCGCCGTGCAGCGCGTTTTCCGCGCCGGCGCGTATCTGGTCCAGGGTCTCAACCATCTCGTGGTTCAGCGCCACTGGTTTCGCGAGGTCTTCCATACAGTATCTCCTTTGCCGGTTGTGCCGGCGTTTCGTGTACTTACGACTTCTGGCGTGGGCGAGGGTCCAGGCGTTTCGGAATGACGAAGCCCGAAGCTCGAATGACGAATCAAGTCCCAAAGGCGGCAATTCCGAATGCCTGATTGGCACTAGGAGTCTGTCGGAGAACCCCCGCAGTCCGCAACGTAACGGTGCTCTGGTCGTCTAATAGTTATGGGCACTCAACGTTTCCGCGACTATTGTCCTGAGCAGGATTTCCTCTTCCCGCCCTCACTGCGGGAGTGGCTACC
>CAIVTL010000614.1 GCA_903908785.1 Caldifarciminota bacterium
AGCGCCGCGCAGGCTGCGCCGAAGTCGGTAAAGTCACCGCCCGACGGCTTGATGGTATAAGTGCCACCCATCGGCTGGGCGACTGCGGCTCCTGCGCCGAGCAGGACCAGCAGCACCGTCACAATGACCTGTTTTCCGTACATCCTATGCCTCCTCGAGTCTGGTTGTTCTATCTGGTCGGACGCTCACGCCGCCGGTCTCGCAAGCCCGGAAACCGGACAGCCGCCACAACCGCTGTCGCGCGTCGTGGTAACCCGGCACAGCACGTTGTGGCTGGACGACTCGATGATAGCTTCGCCGGTCGCGAAGTCAAGCGACCATAGTGCGCTTCGGCCCGGATAGCCGGGCTTGAAACAACCCTGGCGCGGTCCCCGAGAGGCCGCGCCAGGTTTTATGTGTGTGCTCTGTGGTCTGTCTGTCGCTACCGTTGCACCACGAGCTTCTGCGTAGCGGTGAAATCCGGAGACTGGAACTTCACCACGTACACGCCGTTGCTGAGATGTCGCATGTCGAGGTTGACTGACCCGGTGCGGCCCGCGGCCAGCGTTCGCATCAGCACCGTTCGGCCCGCCATGTCGTAGAGCGTGACGGAAGCGGCTTGGGCCCTGGGCAGACCATAGGACAGGACGGCGAGCCCGCCTGCCAGCGGATTCGGACTGACCGCTATGCCCGGCGCCCGGACAACGCCCTGCTCCGCCTGCACGCCATCGCGCCCGGGGTTCGGCTGGAACAGGAAATCGCTCGGCAGATACTTCCAGAGCTCGTTCGTCTTGTTGCCCTTGGTGGCGTAGAGCACCGTACCTACCGTCACGATATCCGCGCCCGCCTTCACCTTCTTCTTCAGACCACCGCGTGGTATCGTCTCTTCCTCGGTCCAGGAGTTGGTCGTGACGGTGTACTTGAAGAACTGCTGCGTGTTGCCGCCCTTCAGGGCGTAGATTTCGCCGTCGATATAGTACGCTCCGCAGCCGCCGTCCTTGGACTTCTTCGAACCGCCGATGCCCGCCAGGGGCATGGGCAGCAGCGCGGTCGGACTCCAGGCGTCGGTCTCGGTGTTGTAGCTGTAGAACTCGTGGTACTTGGCCTTATGCGCGTAGACGATATTCATGCCGTCATAGGCCAGCCAGGAGCCCTTGTCCCATTTCAGGTTAAAACCCACCGGCGCATTGTCCAGCGCGTGCCAACTGTCGCCGTCGACGTGATACCGGTAGAACTCGTTCTTGTACCCCTTCAGCAGGTACGCGTACCCGGTCCCGGCCTTGTAGGCCCACACGAGGTCCGTGCCGCCTTTGACCGCCTTGTTACTCGCTCCAAGCGGCACGTCCTTCTTCTGGGTCCAGGCATTGCCGGCCGCATCATACATCCAGAAGCCCCGGGTGTTGTTGCCCTTGGTCGCGTAGACGTGACCGCTGCCGTCGGCGCAGCCCGCCGAGCCCTTGGCCGGCGGCTTGACTTCGGTGCCGGGCGCCCACGCGTGGAGCACTGCCCAGGAATCTTTCGCCGGGTTGTAGGAGAAGAAATCCGGCAACTTCTGGCCGCGCGACGCGTAGATGCGGCCCACGCCCGCGTCGTAGGCCAGCCAGCCACCGTCTTTGATGGGCTTGGCCCCGGCCGGCATCGGTTGCTTCCCGGCCCAGCCGCCGCCGCCCCCGGTCACCGACCCGGTCTGCTTGTCGTTGATATTGACGAAGTCGGTCGCGAGCTTGGTCGAACATGTGACCGTGTTCGTTCCGCCTCTCACGGTCCAGGCCGGGAACGTTACGTACACGGTCGCGCCCGGCGCGTGGCCGGAAACCGACACGAACTGGTCATAGCCCGAGCCGATCTCCATCCGCACGTCATAACTCTCGGTCGCATTCCCATAATTGTACACGCTGCACGCCGGCGTCACGTCGGTGCCAATCGTAATCGTACCCTTCGGTGCGGTTATGACCTTCACGCCGACGTCATGCGCTACCCGATACAGCGGACAGACCTGCAGATTGCCCGCAAACGGCGAGCCGAGCCCGAGGCTGTTGTTGATCGCGGCCAGGCCTTCGAGCGGCACAAAACAGACGAAGTTCTCACCCAGCAGCAGCGACTCCGAAGCCCAGTTCCAGGACCACTGGATTGAGTCCGTGCCCGCGCCGCCAGTAACCGTCGCCCAGCGCCAGCCCTGCTGGGCCGTGCCCGTCCGATTGCCCACGCCCAGCATCTTCGTACGGCCGGGCGTGGAGCGGTTGACCGCCTTGCCGGTGATGACCGGGCAAGCCTGAACCGTCACGTTTCCGAGCGCCGGTGACACCTCGGCCCGGACCCGGGTATCATTGTTCGGCGCATCGGTAATCACCGTCACGTCGTTACTGCCATAGTTGGCGATGTAGGCCTTGTTCGTCACCGGGTTCACGACTGCGAAGCCGGGCTGGGTGCCTGCAGCCACAACCGTGACGGTGTTCGTCGCTCCGTCCATCACGGTCACGTTGCTGGTGTTACGACCGGGGACGTAGATCTTGTTCGTAACCGGGTTCACCGCGACCGATTGGAGATAGGTGCTGCTCGTCGTCACGGTCGTCACGCCATTGGTCGCGCCGTCTATCACACTCACGGTGTTGCCGCTGCCGCTGCTGCCCCAGTTGGTGACGTAAATCTTGTTCGTCACCGGGTTCACCGCCACCGCATTGGGATAGAGACCGACCGTCACGGTCGTCACGCCATTGGTCGGGCCGTCTATCACTCGAATGGTGCTGCCGGAGCCGTTCGTCACATAGATCTTGTCCGTGACCGGGTTCACCGCCAGCGAACCGCAAGTTGTGCCGATGGTAATGGTCGTCGTGCCGTTCGTAGCACCATCAATCACCGTTACCGCCGAGCCGTTCGATACATAGATTCGGTTGGTGACCGGGTTCACCGCCACGGCACTGGGATTGGTGCCCACCGTCACCGTGGCTGTCCCGTGCGTCGCCCCGTCTATCACCGTCACGTTGTTGCTGGTCCAATTGGCGACGTATATCTTGTTTGTCACGGGATTCACCGCCACGCCGTCGGGACCTCTGCCTGCCGTCACGGTTGCGGTTCCGTTCGTCGCGCCGTCAATCACCGTTACGTTGTTGCTGCCGCTGTTGGCCACGTAGATCTTGTCCGTGATGGGGTTCACCGCCACCGCGTAGGGGTTGATGCCCACCGACACGGTCGTTGCGTCGTTGGTCACGCCGTCAATCACCGTCACCCGGTTGTTGTTGGTATTGTTGACGTATATCCTGTTCGTCACCGGGTTCACCGCCATCGCATTGGGACCCGTGCCCGCCGTCACGGTCGCTGTCCCGTTGCTCGCCCCGTCGATAACCGAAACGGTGTTGGCGCTGTAGTTGGCGGCGTATACCTTGTTCGTCACCGGGTTCACCGCCACTGCATAGCAGTTGTCCCCGGTCGGAACTGTCGTGACTCCGTTCGTCGCCCCGTCGATCACCGCCACCAAGTTGCTGGGACGCTGCTCCGCCACGTAGACCTTGTTGGTGACCGGGTTCACCGCCACCGCCGCCGGCGTGGTGCCTACAGCCACGGTTGATGTGCCGTTCGTCGCCCCGTCTATCACCGTGACGTCGGCGCTACCCCGATTGGCGACGTATATCTTGTTCGAGACCAGGTTCACCGCCACCGCGTACGGATTGGTACCTGCCGCCACGCTAGTCGTCCCGTTGGTCGCGCCGTCAATCACCGTCACGTTGTTGCTGGTATAGTTGCTGACGTATACCTTGTTCGTTACCGGGTTCACCGCCACCCCATCAGGGGCTGTGCCCACCGCCACGCTGGTTGTGATGTTTGTCGCGCCGTATATCAGCGTTACGGTATTGCTGGTGTAGTTGGCAACATAGATCTTGTTCGTCACCGGGTTCACCGTCACCGCGTAGGGATTGGTGCCGACCGTCACGGTCGTGGTCGCGTTGGTCGCGCCGTCTATCACTGTCACGTTGTTGCTGCCGTAGCTCGCCACGTAGATCTTGTTCGTCACCGGGTTCACCGCCACACTTTGGGGGCTGCTCCCGGTCGTGACCGTGGTCTTGCCATTCGTCGCGCCATCGATTACGGTAACATAGTCGCTGCCGCGGCTGGCAACGTAAATCTTGTTCGTCACCGGGTTCACCGCCAGCGCACAGGAATAGGTGCCCACGGAGGCTATGGTCGTCGTTCCGTTCGTCGCTCCGTCAATCACCGTTACCGTGTAGCCTTCGTTATTCGTCACATAGACCTTGTTTGTAACCGGGTTTACCGCCACCGCGTTAGGATTGGTGCCGGTCGCCACGGTTGCGGTCACCCAGTCGGCACTTGCCACTGACAAGGCCGTGCACATGACCACGCACATAACAATCAGATGCTTCATCTCAACCTCCTGATTTAACATACCGCCGGGGCGCCATGCGCCGCGGCGAACTGGAATCGAGGAAACCGGCCGCGCGCCGGGCGGCCGCAGAAATCGGGCAACCGGAAGGGCCCATTGTGGCCCCGAGCCATTGGTGTGCATCCACGCCTCCATTAACACTGCGACTGACTGGTTTCTACTGCGGACATTCGGCGCGTCCCCGTTGGGCCGAGCCGCATTGCGCCGGCGAAGCGCGAACACCCATCCGCGTCTTCTGCGCCTTGACGACAGGAGTATATGCCGGGTCAAAGCCTTGTCAAATCCGTGTACCGGCAAAAGGATGCCGCTCGCGAACCGGCGGGGCAGGCACCGCCCGGCCGCCCCGCACAGAGTCCTGCGGCCCTACCGCTGCACTACGAGCTTCTGTGCGGCGGTGAAACCGTCGGCCACGATTCGGACGACGTAGACACCTGCAGCCAGATGCCGCAAATCCAAATCAGTACTACCATTCCGCAGGATGGGTTTCCAGACCCCGACGCAGCGACCGGCCGCGTCATACAGTCGAACCAGGGCCGGTCGGGACAAGGAAATCCCTCCTACAGCAAGATGGACGAAGCCTGCGACCAGCGGGTTGGGGGCAATCACCAATCGGCAATCGTCAATCGCCAATCGCCCGGCGACCACGCCGTCGCGCCGCGGGGCCGCGTAGACGGAGCCGCTCGGGATGTACATCCAGAGCTCGTTGCTCTTGTTGCCCTTGGTCGCGTACAGCACACCGCCCACTGTCACGATATCCGCGCCGGCCTTTACCTTCTTCTTGAAAGAGCCCTTGGGCAGCGTTTCTTTCTCGGCCCAGGAGTTGCCGTCGGTCGTGAACTTGCACTGCCAGAACTCCTGCGTGTTCCCGCCCTTGAGCGCGCCGATGCCCCAGCCGCCGAGCAGGAGAACTCCGCAACTGCCGTCCTTGGCCTTCTTCGAGCCGCCGCTGCCCGCTACCGGCATGGGTGTGAGCGGCCCGCTCCAGGAGTCAGCCTCGGTGTCGTAGCTGTAGAACTCCATGTACTTGGCCTTGTGTGCGTAGATGGTGTGCGCACCGTCCGACGCGAGCCAGGAACCTTTGTCCCACTTCTGGTTCCCGCCGACCGGCGCCGGCGCCAGCCTGTTCCACGAGTCGCCGGCCACGTCGTACCGGTAGAATTCGTTCTTGTACCCCTTCAGCAGGTACGGCGCACCGACCGAGCGTTTGTACGCCCACGTGATGTCCGTGCCGCCCTTGACCTTCTTGTTACTCGGCCCAAGTGGGACGTCCTTCTTCTGGGTCCAGGCGTTTGTCGCCACGTCGTACTTCCAGAACCCC
>CAIVTL010000615.1 GCA_903908785.1 Caldifarciminota bacterium
CTCCCAACGCCCCAAGGACGTATTGGGCTCTCTGGCAGAGAGCGCATCCATGTCTGATGAACACCTCGACCGCCAATTCGCGAGTGAGGCACAGACTTCCTTCCGCTGGTCCATCATTCTCGGTCACAATGATTCGGGTGACGGTGCGCGCATGCACAGGTGGGGAGTCATCGTAGTGAGTGGGTGGGCGGCGACTCGCCCAGCCGACTAGTTTGACTACCAGTACGACTGCTATCGCCAGCACTACACCGACTCGCAGCATGGTAAGCAACCAAGGTTGTGAGATCAGGGAGTTGAAGACGAAGATGAACGCGATGCATCCAGCCACAAACACCGTTACGACGAACACCTCTATCACTCTCCGCACTCCGCTGGATGGCCCCGTTGACATCGAGCGCAGCTGCTACGGCGTCAAGGCCGCACACGGTTCGGAGTCTACCATCAGGCGAAGCGTACCAATTCGGGCCGGGATGTCAAGGTGGCGATGTGGAGAGACGGCTGCGCGTCGGACCGGAACCTATCCTAATAGGTGGCAGTCCCTCATTTTCCCCCACCGTCGATCTAGGACGGAGGTCCCAGCACCTTATCTACGGTCAAGAGCATCTTCTCCAGGGCCCCCACGTCGATGCCTTTGTCCCGGAATCTGCCGAATGTGTCTGCAAGTCCAGTGGCCAAGTTGCGGCCCCACAGGCAATAGTACTTCAGGCACCACTCGCGGATGCAGCTTCGGGCCAACTCCAATGCCTCGCCGTGCAGTCCCGCCGCACCAAACACCGGTTCGGTAAGCTCCAACAGCCTCCGAACGCCCACCTTGTAGGGAATCGTACGGTCGCCGCCCGGTCGCCGTTGCCGCCAAAGCTTGCCAAACACGGATTCAGCCAACTCACTAGTTACTAGATGCTGTTGAGTTCCAACGTTTCTGCGTCCCGTTGGGAGTGGCGCCGGGCGACTGACCTTCGGCGGTTTGGGACTGCGGCCCCCGCGGCAGCTGGTGCTCGGACTGAGGGCTTTCTTAGACCGACCTGCACACCGATGGCCCGTCCTGTCACCCAAGACTATGGTCCGACCACAACGCCTGCAGGTAGTGATGTCTTTGGGTCTGAGTCTTTTCCCCTTGGTTCTGCACCTGCTCCAGTCCATCTTGCTCATCTGAATGTCACTCGCCTCATAGACCACCTCCATGGACCGCAACAACATTTACGGTCACGTGCTGGATTCCAGAGATCGCGGGCGGGCGTGTCAAATGGGCGCGCGCGTCAAGAACTCTTGCGTTCCCGGAATCGCCCCTACTGATGAACTCGGATTGTGTCGTCGATGGTGTTTAGCTTTCTCGCCACTTCGGGCAAGCTAGCAAGGCCTCGCAAAGCGCAGTGACCTTCGCCTGATTTGGGTTCCGATTCCACGAAAAGCTCGCACTTGTCGCGCAGACACTTGAAGAGTTTCCCGTCGCTATATGCGAATGGACACAGCTGATTTGGCATGGTCGTTCCTTTCATCGTTCATCTTTGGCTCCCATTTGCTCTACGCATGCGCTACCGTACCAGAACGGTTTCGGTGACATGTTACTTCATTACGTTCCTGTCAAGGCCGGGCGGGGTTCGGGGTTCACCATCAGGCGAAGCGTACCAATTCGGGCCGGAAAGTCAAGGCGGCGGGGTAGGGCAGCCGGCCGCACGTGGCTTGCGCTGACGATAGGGGAGACGTCCGGGAGTCAGGAATCTCCCTCGGTGTTTCCCGAACTGCCCGGCCCGGACTCGCTCCATTCTCCGTACTTGGCCGGCCTGAGCCACGTGGGCCGATGCGTGTACACATGCCCGCCCCTGCACCACTCGCTGATGAACCTGTCCATCACTATCTGCATTGTGTTCAATACTTCTTTGGAGAACAGGGCGAGGTTCGGTTCTCGCGTGACGCGCAGATAGGTCGGAGTCCGGCGCAAGTCGCCGGAGTCCTCCAGCGCCTTGAGCGCGGCGTTCACGTCAACCGGGTATGGCGCACGATTGGCGAGGAAGGCATGCGCCCTCGGGTGTAGGTGCCGGTGCTCCTTGTTGATCTGGGAGACCAGTTCGCGCACCTTGACCAGGTAGACGCCCGAACCCGCGACCCCGTCGCTCGCCACGCGGGCGATAATGTACACGATTCCCTCGCAGAGCCTGGCCAGCTCATCAGCCTCGATGGGACGCGGCTCAGTCTTCATTGGGGACATGGTAGCAGGCAGGGCTTGTGAGTCAAGGCAGCGACAAGGGGAGACGGCCGCGTGCCGGGCCGGGACCTATCCTAATGGGTGACTGTCCCTCATTTCCCCCGATTCATCCTCAACCGCTCGCTGGACGGGCAGGAGCGCGGCTGCCTCGCTGGCCGGCAGTTCCTGCACGCTGCGCAGTCTCCTCTGGATGACCCGCGTGCGTGATTCCGCGCTCTCGATGGTGTTGCTGGCCTCTTGGAGTTTCTTCTGAACCTTGGACAGCACATCGCCAAAGTACCCGAATTCTGTCTTGATTGCACCGAGCAGTAACCAGACCTCACTAGAGCGCTTGGTGATCGCGAGCGTGCGGAAGCCCATCTGGAGGCTATTGAGCAACGCGGCTAGCGTCATCGGACCGGTGAGGATCACCCTTTGCTCGCGCTGGAGTTGTGCGGCCAGCCCGGGACGTCGAAGCAACTCCGCGTACAGCCCTTCCGTCGGCACGAACATCAGTGCGAAGTCGGTGGTGTTTGGAGGGTCGAGGTACTTATCGTGTACTTCCTTCGCGGACAACTTGACGCTAGCTTCCATCTCCTTGCCGGCCTCGTCCATCGCCCCGATATCCGCCCTCTCCTGGGCATCAATGAGACGTTCGTAAGCTTCTCTGGGGAACTTGGCATCGATGGGCAGCCAGAGAGTCGAATCGGGGTCCTCTTGGGGCCCCGGCAGCCTGATGGCGAATTCCACTTGAGCGTTGCTGCCCTTCTTGGTCTTGACGTTTATCGCATATTGCTCTGGCGTGAGTATCTCCTCCAGCAGCGCGCCGAGCTGGACTTCGCCCCATCCGCCACGCGTCTTCACATTGGCCAGTACTTTCTTCAGGTCGCCCACGTCCGTGGCAAGGGCTTGCATCTCTCCCAGCCCACGCTGCACGTTCTCTAGTCGTTCGCTGACGAGCCTAAACGACTCACCCAGCCTTCGCTCCAACGTTGTCTGAAGCTTCTCGTCTACGGTGGCGCGCATCTGTTCAAGCTTCGCATTGGTGTTGTCTTGAATGGCCTTGAGCCGCTCGTCCACCGCCTGCCGTAAGGCTTCCATGCGTCTGTCGTTGGCAGTCATCAGGTCAGAAAGCTGTTTGGAGAATCCTTCCAGTTGCGTACGTTGTTGGCCAGACATGCAGTCGAGCTGCTTTGCCAGCGCATCTTGGAGCTCCTTGAGGACCAGAGCTGCGTCTGCTCGGCCCTGCCGGTCGGACTCGATGGTTTCTTTCAGCTTGGCCTCGACCGTTGACCGGATTTCGGTCAGCCGTCGCTCATTTGCCTCAGTAAGGGACTGGAGCTGCGTGGCGAATGTGTCCAACTGGCGCTTCTCGGCTTCAGCCGCGCGGCCGAGTTGGGCAAGAGTGCTCTCAGTTTGGGCCATCATGGCTGCCCTGAGTTCCTCCCGAGTGGCGCGGCTCTCTGTCGCGCGCGAATCCCTCTCTGCAGCTAGTCCTTCGCGCACAGCGGCTTCGACCTTAGTCAGTCCGCTCTCAAGATTCTCCACGCGACCCACGGCCTCGGCTGCCTTTGTGGCGGCCGTGTGGATG
Organism: Caldifarciminota bacterium; assembly: GCA_903908785.1. Lineage (GTDB taxonomy): Bacteria > Hydrothermota > Tepidihabitantia > Tepidihabitantales > Tepidihabitantaceae > UBA2258. The sequence goes on from CAIVTL010000615.1 coordinate 3,774, forward strand.
GGGGATAGCTTAGCGATGACGACAACTAGCAGTGCAGCGATGACTCCACACAAGACTAGTGCGACCCAAACCAACTCGTTCATTTGCATCTTCCTTCCTCGGGCTGACCCGGCAACAGGGACCGGATGCCGATGCTAGTCAGCCTCAATCCGCACATCGCCAGCCTTCCGTCGCTTCGCCGTAGCTTTGGCTCTTTCTTCGAGCTGGTCCGCACAAGACTTGAGTATGTCGATGTCGCATTCGATATCGCCCGGGGCTGGCAGATTCGCGTCTGCGCCCTGTGGCGCATCGTGTCCCGTCCACTTGGAGCACTTCGTCATTTCCGCATCTATGGTGCTGTAGTCATCGTCGCTCACCTCTACCCCGGCGAGCCTGTTGGTCTGGACGGCAGGACTGAACCTCCGCACCACGTCGTGGAACAGCCTTTCCTCCACGAGTCGCTCCCACGTCTTGCGAAGAAGGCTGAACAGTCCTGCTGCTTCTCTGTTGTACTCGTTCCTGTCAGTCGCATGCAGCGGCTTGATTCGTACCAGTTCGTTCTTGAGATGGCCGATGCGTCCTTTGACGTTCAATGCGTGCCACGGGCGGTCCTCTGTGCGGATACCGGCTTCAAGACCTTGTCGGCATACGAACTCGACTTTCACACCCGTCTTCGTGTCCTTAGCATATCGTAGAGCACCGAGCAGGAATTCTATGTCGTGCGTGAACACGATGACTTGGCGCACGGCGGCCTCGGCTACCAATCTCTTCGCGATCCGGTCTCGGAATTCATGGTCCAAAGAGCTGACCGGGTCATCCAGAACGATGGGCCCTTTTCGTTCCGACGCGGCAAGTTCAGCGAGGAATCCAGCGATTGCCACGACACGATGTTCCCCTTCGCTCAGGACCTCTGAGATGTCGGCGCGTGCGGTCTTGCACACGCCATCCAGAGATAGCTTGTGGCAGGTCTCACCGGCCTTGGCCGTCGGTTTCGGGAGAATCTGTAGGTGCTCCGCGCCCATCGCCTTGAGTTCCTCTGTCAGGCGACGCTGGAACTCCGGAGTGAACGTAGCCGTGACCATCTCCTTGCCCTTTCTTGATACGGTCAGCGTGTCCAGGCTACTAGCGCAGTAGGCAAAAGCACTCTTCCGGTTTAAGACCGAGACGTATTGCCTGACCTCTTTCCCATTCTCGGCCAGTGCCTTCTTGCTCTGCAGCTCGTTCCTTTCTTTGAGGAGTTCCTTCTGTTTCTCGGGCTCTGCCTGCAAGCGCAGATTGACGGCCTCGTCTGCAAGTAGTTTGATGTGCTCCTCGATATGCACAACGGGGATGGTCAGGTGCTTTGGGAGAAGTTCCATGGAGGCGGGGACCGGTGATGATCTCAGCGCTAGAAGCCGGGCTGCACCCAACGCAAGTCGTTCCTGAATGGCCGTCGCAGCACTAGAGTCCCTTTCCTTGATGGTGTCGAGGGCGTCTAGATAGTTGTCCGCCGTCGGGGCCACTGCGTGTTTGAGGTTCTCGAGTGCAAGTTTGAGTTGCTTCTTTGCCTCGGCGACGGCAGACGCAGTCTTGTCTACCATGAACGTCTGGAAACGCAACATCCGTTCAACGGCGTCAGGCATGAGTGGCTGCATACACAGGACACATCGAGCGTCCGTTTCGACGAATGGGAACTCCTTCTCTGGGTACGCTATGCCGATCGAGTAGTCTCTTGCAGCCTCGTAGAGTGTGCGCCAGACTGGGCTCCCTGCTCCTGCAAGTGGTTCGTCCGACATGGACTTGGCAAGGACCTCTGCAGCCCGCTCCGCGGCATCGACATTGCCGTAGAGCCTGTGAAGCGTATCTACAGCGTGGTCCGATATGATTGACTCTAGCTTGGCCAGGTCGTCGCGGAACTGCTCCAGGCGACGTCGCCTCAGGTCCGCTTGAGCGGCCAAGGTGGTTGGGTCTTTAGTGACGAGTTCATTGACCGTGTTTAACCGCTGTTCATCAGTCGTGTTCCACGAGCAAGCTGACTCCAGCATAGCCTCGGTTGTGGTTGCGGAGAGAGACTTGAGGAATGTATCCGCCTCGGTTCCTGGGAGCACGCCGGCAGGGTGCGGGGGGTCGGCGGTCGGTGTCTCCTGTCCCAGTCGCCGTTTGAATTCCATCATCAGGTCGCCCAACCGTGGGAAGACGTCGGCGCCGTAGGGCATGTATAGCGGTGCGTTGTCTTCCTCAACCGTAATCCGGGCGCAGCTGGAGTCGAACACGGCCACATTCGTGAGTACGTCCGGGTGTTGGCCGTCACTCCAGGCGATGGTTTGTGGCGGGTCGGTTCCTGCCTGCACCTTAATGCCGGCTCGAGCGGGCTGCGGTGGGGCGGTCGGACTGCCCACTGGGCGTACGTTGGGTAGGATGCGTTCCTTGGTGTCTCTGGCTCTGCAGGCGCGCTTGAGGATGCGAGCGTAGCCTGACTTTCCGGAGCCATTCTGGCCATAGATGACCGCAAGGGCCGACACGCTCAGCGGAAGGGCGCTGCCATCTGGGATGGCATTCACATTGTGCACGTCTTCGATGGCATGGAGGGCGATCTGAGTCTGGATCGCAGGAGCCCCGGACACGGCACCAGGTTGTGGGCGGACTGCCTCTGGAGCGACCTCTCCGGTCGCTAGCAGCCCGTACGCACTCTTGAGTATCCGGTAGAGCTCATCTTTGTCCGCATCCGTCAGGTCGGCCTGTGCCAGCATCCTTCGGACGGCATCTGCCAGCCACGGGGCGACGTTGACGTTCTGGCACCAGCTAACGATGTCATCAATCATGCTCATAACACTCAACTCCTTTGCCCGGGGATTCCGGTGGCATCTTGCTTAACCCGTCTCCGTCAAGACCGGGCGGGGTTCGGGGTTTACCATCAGGCGAATACTACTACTGTCGGCTCAGATGTCAAGGTGGAGGGGAGAGGCTCCGGAGTTCGTGACTCCGGGTGGGCCGGACATGTCAATCGCGCGGGGCGGTACCCGGCAGCGTCCGGAAACCGCGGAAACCTAATCTTTCTCCAGGTCAAAATCCACCTTGCCGTCCGATACGACACGCACCTCGTGGTCATCCCTCTTGACCTCGATGTCGTGGTTGTCTATTACCTCATCCACTTGCAGTGGCCCTAGGAGTCTGTCGGAGAACCCCCGCAGTCCGCAACGTAACGGTGCTCTGGTCGTCTAATAGTTATGGGCACTCAACGTTTCCGCGACTATTGTCCTGAGCAGGATTTCCTCTTCCCGCCCTCACTGCGGGAGTGGCTACC
>CAIVTL010000616.1 GCA_903908785.1 Caldifarciminota bacterium
GGTAGCCACTCCCGCAGTGAGGGCGGGAAGAGGAAATCCTGCTCAGGACAATAGTCGCGGAAACGTTGAGTGCCCATAACTATTAGACGACCAGAGCACCGTTACGTTGCGGACTGCGGGGGTTCTCCGACAGACTCCTAGACCACGAATGGCGTCTGATGGCCGTCACGGCGGCGAGCAGGCCGGCGATGGCGACCGCACCGGCGGCGGCGAGGAACCACACCGAGCCGACCATTCGCTGTACCGGCCCGGGCCCAAACAGGCTCGCGACTGCCGCTGCCGCGACCAGCGCCAAGGCAAACACCGGCCCGCCCCGGCGCCAGGGTCTCACCAGCGACCTCTTCTTGAAGGCGAGCACGCGCCTGGGTCGCTGGCTGCCGGCGCCGGACAGGCCCGGCAGGCGGGCGCGCGAGATGCCGGCGACCGGGAGAATCCCTGCCGCCGGGCCGCGCCCGCGTCGGGCCGGTTCTCCGGCCATCGTCGCCGGCCGCACCCGGCGGGTTGAACGGCTGCGCTTCGAATGTCCATGGCACATGCTATATGGCCGCGGCCCGGTGGTCAAGCCGCCCGTCCACCCTCAACCCCCGTCGATGGGGCAAAGCAAGTCAATATGCTGGCACAAGTTGTAGGTTCCCCCGGTATGCCCGGGCAAACGCCGGCCGATACAGGAGGCGGAAGCGGAGCCGCGCGTCCCGGAATTGGTTGACATGCTTCCGCGATGAAGCCTATTGATTTCGCGTGTGGGGGGAGTAGCTTTCAATCCCTATAGCGTAACCGGAGGACAAGTTGAATTTTCAGGTATTTGCCAGGGAGAATTGCGAGCTCTGCAAGAAGGCCCAGGACGTGCTGAGCCGGGCCGGCGTCGTGCCTGACGTCAGGTACGTCGAAGGGACCGCGGCCACACCCGAGAATCTGGCCGACTTCGCGTGGTTTGACTGGACCGACACTCCGCCGCTGGTTGTCGCCACCGAAGGGGACGAGATTGTCGGCCGCTGGGTCGCGGCCGACATCAAGGACGCATGGCTGCCCGAGGTCCGGCGCTGGCTGGCCGAACACCGGACCGCCTGAACCGAACCCCGCAACTGCTGCCGGCGGTCGAATAAGGCGGAGGACCGAATGAACAATGAACATAAGCCCGAAGCGGGTAACCTCGACCCGGTCTGCGGCATGACCGTGACCAAAGAGAACGCGGCCTGCAGCTACGACTACAACGGTAAGACCTACTACTTCTGCGCGGCAAGCTGCAAGGACGACTTTGCCGCCGACCCGGCCAAGTATCTGACAAGGTAAGACTTAGAACACGAGCGGCGGCGCGCAAGCGCCGCCGCTGGTGTTACTGTCGGAGACAGCTAGCGGAACCGGTTGAAATAGTCCATGATGCTGGACGAGGAAAAGATCCCCGTGGCCAGCAGAATTATCCAGACCACGCCGGCAATGATTCCCATAGCTATGGATACTATCAACAGTATGCCGGACAGCATGAAGTAGGACTTGAGCTTGCCGGTCATTCCTTCCAGCGACGCCATGTCGCCCTTGTCGGCGTATTCCCGGGCTCGGGACCCGGCCTGGGTCAGCATTATGCCCAGCCAGATTGGTATCCAGGCCCAGAGGATGCCGACGATTGAGAGCGCGTTGAGGGCGCCGCCGATGATGGTCATGATGCCGATGAACTTCATCCAGCCGGTCATGCCCTTGGCATTCTTGCGGGCGGTCGCGTCGAGAGCGGTCGTAACTATGCTGCCTTCCATGCAATCTCCTTTGTGTGAGGCGCGGGTCGCGCCCACGGTCATATTGGTGCCTATACGCTAGGGGCTCGCGGCGAAAAGTCAAGGCCGGTTGACCGCTCTCGGACGCCAAGGAAAAAAGGGAAAGGGGAAATGAACAAGTGGAGAGAGGCGGGCGAAGCGGAAGGATGAGCCGTCCACACGAGCCGTCCCCACGGTTTGACTCTGGCGCGGCGCCGACTATAATACCATTCCTGCTTATAACCTGCTTAAGGAGAATATCATATGGCACATAAGAAGAGCGGTGGCTCAGGTAAGAACGGCCGGAACAGCCCGGGTCAGCGGCTGGGCGTGAAGAAGTTTGGCTCGGAGTGCGTGACGACCGGCTGCATCATCATCCGGCAGCGCGGCACCCGCATCCTGCCCGGCGCAAACGTGGGCCGGGCCAAGGACGACACTCTGTACGCCTTGGCGGACGGCAAGGTGGAGTTCCAGCGCGTCGGCAAGAACAAGCAGCGCGTGGCGGTGGTGCCGACCGCGTAGGACGCAGGGGTCAGTTTCCAGTTGCCAGTGTCCAGTCAGGAAGCGGAAACCCCAACGAGCGAATCACAGACCAAGCTTGCTCACTCCGGCTCGACTGGGAACTGGTACCTGGTCACTGGTCACTCGGAGCGTTGAGCGTGCGCATCAAGTGGCTGGGCCACTCCGCATTCCTGCTGACCGCAGCGGACGGCACAGCCATTATCACCGACCCGTACGTTCCGGGCAGCTTCAGCGGCGCAATCAAATACGGCCCGATTCGCGAGACCGCCGACGCGGTCACCGTCAGCCATCATCATCAGGACCATGATGGCGTTTCCCGGCTTCCCGGTAAGCCGAAGGCGTTTGAGGGTTGTGGGTCGTTCAAGGCCGGGTCGGTCGGAATCAGCGGCTTCGAGACGTTCCACGATGCAAACGGAGGCGCCGGGCGCGGCCGGAACACGGTCTTCGTGTTCGAGGCCGACGGGCTCAGGGTCTGCCACTGCGGAGACCTGGGGCACGTGCTGACCGCGCAACAGGCCGCGGCAATCGGCAAGGTCGACGTCCTGTTGGTGCCGGTGGGCGGCACTTTCACGGTGGACGCGGCCGCGGCGCACAAGGTCGCGGAACAACTCGCGGCCCGGGTCACAATCCCGATGCACTACAAGACCGAGAAGCTGGGGTTTGACATTGCGGGGATTGACGATTTCGTACAGGGCAAGGCGAACGTGAAGCAGGTCGGCTCGCCCGAGGTCGAACTGAGCGCCGACAGGTTGCCGCCGAAGCCCGAAATCTGGGTGCTGGAACACGCGCTCTAGGCATTTGCGAATGACGATTGACGATTGTCGAATGGCGGAAACGAATAGAGGCGAGGAATGAGAGAGATTCAGCTCGATACAATCAGGGACGCAGTCGCGAAACTGTGCATTGACGCCAACTGCCTGCTCGGGGACGACGTGGTCCGGGCGCTCAAGAACGGCCTGGCGACCGAGGAGTCGCCGGCGGGCAAGGACATCCTGAACCAGTTGCTGGAGAATGAGCAGATTGCGCGCAAGGAGATGATGCCCATCTGCCAGGACACCGGTTGGGCAGTGGTCTGGGTAGAAATGGGGTCCGGGGTCAGGGTGCAGGGCGGTGAACTCTATGATGCGATTCAGCAGGGCGTGGCCAAGGGCTACAAGGACGGCTTTCTGCGCAAGTCCATCGTCGAGGACCCACTGCGGCGAAAGAACACCGGCACCAACACCCCGGCTATCATTTACACCGACATCGTGCCCGGCGACGGGCTGAAGATTACCGTCCAGCCCAAGGGCGGCGGCAGCGAGAACATGAGCGAGGTGAAAATGCTATCGGCCTCGGACGGCGCCGACGGCATCGCGAAGTTCGTCCTCGACCGGGTCTGGCGCTCGCAGGCCAACCCCTGCCCGCCGATTATTGCCGGCATCGGCATCGGCGGCACGTTCGAGAAGTGCGCGATGCTGGCCAAGCATTCGCTGCTGCGGGAAATCGGCTCGGTCCACCCCGACCCGTTCTATGCCGAGATGGAGCAGAGCCTGCTCGAACGCATCAATCGGCTCGGCATCGGCCCGCAGGGACTCGGCGGCCGCGTGACCGCGCTCGCGGTTTTCATCGAGGCGTTCCCGTGCCACATCGCGACGATGCCCTGCGCCGTGAACATCAACTGCCACGCGGCGCGGCACCAGTCGGTTACCCTTTAGGAGGCGAGCATGGCAAAGAAGATTACTGCCCCATTGACTGCCGAGACGGTGAAAGACCTGCGCGCGGGCGACTCAGTCCTGATTTCCGGCACCATCTACACCGGCCGGGACCTCGCCCACAAACGGCTGACCGACGCGCTCAAGGCCGGTGAGAAGCTGCCGTTCGACCTGGCCGGCGCGGTCATCTACTACGTCGGGCCGTCGCCGGCCAAGCCGGGACAAGTCATCGGCTCGGCCGGCCCGACCACATCGTACCGGATGGACGCCTACTCGCCGATGCTGATGGAGAAAGGGCTGCGCGGCATGATCGGCAAGGGCAACCGGACCCAGCCGGTGCTCGACGCGATGAAGCAGCGCGGCGCGGTTTACTTCGCCGCGGTCGGCGGCGCGGCCGCGCTCATCGCCCGGACCATCAAGGCGGCGAAGGTCATCGCCTACGATGACCTCGGGCCCGAGGCGGTGCGTGAGCTCAAGGTCGAAGATTTCCCGGCCATCGTCATCAACGACACGTACGGCGGCGACCTCTACGTGGCGGGCGTCGCGAAGTACAAGAAAGACTAACCATGGCGGGCAAAGGACGAAGTCAGAAGTCAGAAGCTAGAAGTCAGAAGTCAGAAGTTCCGGCCGGCAAATCGGCAGTCGTCAATCGGCAATCGTCAATCCCCGACCCCCGATCCCCAGCCCCTGACCCCTCTTCGTTGATTACTATTTACGTCATGGGCGAGGCGTACCGGGTGCCGAAGGAATTGACTATCATGAAGGCGATGGAGTACGCCGGGTTCAAGTTCATCCGCGGGTGCGGGTGCCGGGGCGGATTCTGCGGCGCGTGCGGCACGGTCTTTCGGACGCGGGACTCCTACAAGCTCAAGGTCGGGCTCGCGTGCCAGACCGTGGTCGAGGACGGGATGTACCTGACCCAGATTCCGTTCTACCCGGCGAACAAGAAGCAGTACGACATCGCCAAAGAGCCGGCCAACACGCAGGTGCTGGTCCGTTTCTACCCCGAAATCATGCGCTGCATCGCCTGCAACTCGTGCACGAAAATCTGCCCGCAGGACATCGACGTAATGGGCTACATCAATGCCGCCATCCGCGGCGACATCGAGAAGGTCGCGGACATGTCGTTCGACTGCATCATGTGCGGCCTGTGCGCGACCCGCTGCCCGGCTGAGATTGTCCACTACCACGTCGGGCTGCTGGCGCGGCGGCTGTACGGGGCCAAGGTGCAGAAGAAGTCGCCGCACCTGGCCGAACGGATGAAGGAAATCAAGGAAGGCAGGTTCGAGCCCGGGCTGGACAAGCTGGTCAAGCTCGGCGTCAAGCGCGCGAACATCTGCCCGGCCATCGGCTGCGCGTCCGAGGCTGACATCGGGATCGACGAGCTGGCTATCTTGATTGGACTCGGGACGGCCATCAAGGACGGCGGCTCGACAGTCGAGCAGGCATTCCCGGATCCGGCCGAGGCGCCCGCGCCGACGCAGGCCGAAGAGGGA
>CAIVTL010000617.1 GCA_903908785.1 Caldifarciminota bacterium
ATCCATAAAGGCAACCCGACCAAGGACCTCATCACCATCAAGTACCTTGAGGCGCTGGCCAAGATGGCCGACGGCAAGGCGACCAAGCTGTTCGTGCCCTACGAGGCATCGGGCGTGATGGGCAGTCTCGGCATGATTGCCGACGTGCTCAGGGAGAAGAAAGAGGAGCCGGCTGTCCCGGCCAAAGGTTAGCACCCGGATTCCACGACCGGCGGCGGCAGGGCTCGACCCCGCGCCGCCGGTCGGCAGAATTGGTATTCCGTGACACAGAGAGACCCGGATACTCGGTCCGTCGATTGGCACCAGTTGACCGCCGCGGCGGCCCTGGACCGCGTCGAGTCACGGCCGGACGGGCTGGGGTCGGCTGAAGCGGCGGCGCGCCGGCGGCGGTTCGGGCCGAACGAGTTGGCCGAGCGGGGTGCGCGTACGGTCTGGCAGATTCTCTGGGAACAATTCAAGTCGGTTATGGTCGTGGTCCTGGTCGTCGCCGGCATCATCTCGGTCATCCTGGGAGAGTACACCGACGCGGCCGCAATCATCGCTATCGTCGTGTTGAATGCGATACTCGGCGTGATGCAGGAGTATCGAGCGGAGAAGGCGATGCAGGCCCTGAAATCGCTTGCGGTCCCGGTAGTGCGGGTACGGCGCGGGGGGCATGTGCTCGAGGTCTCGGCCCGCGACCTCGTGCCCGGGGACGTGGTGCTGCTGGAAGCGGGCAGCCACGTGCCGGCCGACGGCCGGCTCCTTGAAGCCGTCAACCTGCGCGTTCAGGAAGCGACACTCACCGGCGAGTCCGAGCCGGTGGAGAAGCACACCGCGCCGGTCTCCGGCGACGACGTCGCGCTCGGCGACCGCCGCAACATGGTCTATATGGGCACGGCAGTGGTCGCGGGTCGGGGCGTGATGCTGGCCACGGACACCGGGATGCGGACCGAACTGGGCCGCATAGCGGAGATGATACAGCTCGTTCGGCGTGAACCGACCCCGCTGCAGAAGCGGCTCGAACAACTGGCCAAGGGGCTGGCCCTGGCTGCGCTGGTTGTGGTCGCCGTTGTATTCGGACTCGGGATGCTGCGCGGCGAGCCGTTCCGCCTGATGTTCATGGTGGCAGTCTCAATGGCGGTGGCGGCGGTGCCCGAAGGTCTTCCAGCAGTGGTGACCATCGCGCTGACTCTCGGGGCCCGCCGGATGCTGGCGCGTAGGGCACTCATCCGGCGGCTCAACGCGGTCGAGACGCTCGGTTCGGTGACCGTCATCTGCTCGGACAAGACCGGGACCCTGACCGAGAACCGGATGACCGTGACTGCTCTCGACGTGGCCGGCCATCGTGTGGATGTGAGGCCCGACATGGACGCTGAATCGTTGGTGTCGGCCTGCGGCCGGGCCCCGGCGCTTGCCCTGTTGCTGGCCGGGAGCGCGCTATGCAACGACGCGGTGCTGGAGCGCGACGACGCGGGCCGGATGCGGGTAGTCGGCGACCCGACCGAAGGGGCGCTGGTGGCGGCCGCGGCCCGGTTCGGTCTGGTCAAGGCCGACCTCGACGCGGCGGTGCCGCGTGTCGCCGAAGTGCCGTTCTCCTCCGAGCGGAAGCGGATGTCGACCGTGCACCGCTTGGGCGAACCGGCGGTGACGACGAAGAGCGGGCAGTGTCTCGCCGAAGCGCTGATGAGTGTGCGCCCGGGCGCGAGCCACGTCGCGTTCACCAAAGGCGCGGTGGACGTGATACTCTCGCACTCGCAGGCGGTGTGGGTGGACAACCGCATCGAACCGATGGACGCAGCCCGGCGCGCCCGGGTAGTGGAGTCGAATGACCGGCTGGCCGGCAACGGCATGCGCGTGCTCGGCCTTGCCTTCCGGACGATGGCGGCAGTGCCGGCCACGGTCAGCGAGAGCGAGGTCGAGCAGGGGCTGGTATTTGTCGGCCTGGCCGCGATGATCGACCCGGCCCGGCCTGAAGTACGGAGCGCGGTTGCGGAGTGCCGGACCGCCGGCATCCGACCGGTGATGATAACCGGCGACCACCCGCTCACCGCGCGTTACATCGGCGCGGAACTGGGCATCGAAAGTGCGACGCCGGTTGTCACCGGCGCGGAACTGGCGCGGATGGACGGCGCGGGGCTGGCGGCTACCGTGAAGGAGACCGCCATCTACGCACGCGTCGCGCCCGAGCACAAGCTGCACATTGTCGAGGCCCTCCAGCAGCAGGGACACATTGTCGCGATGACCGGCGACGGCGTGAACGACGCGCCGGCGCTGCGCAAGGCCGATATCGGCGTGGCGATGGGCATCACCGGCACCGACGTCTCCAAGGAAGCAGCCGACATCGTCCTGCTCGACGACAACTTCGCCACCATCGTGGCCGCAGTGCGTGAAGGCCGGGCAATCTACGACAACATCCGCAAGTTCATCAAGTACATTCTCTCGGCCAACTCCGGCGAAATCTGGGTCATGCTCATCGCCCCGTTCCTCGGGATGCCGCTGCCGCTGGTGCCCCTGCAGATTCTCTGGATAAACCTCGTCACGGATGGGTTGCCGAGCCTCGCACTCTCCATCGAGCCGCCGGAGCGCGACGTGATGAACCGGCCGCCGCGCAACCCGAGGGAGAGTATCTTCGGACAGGGGTTGGCATTTCATATCATCTGGGTCGGGTTGCTGATGGGCGTTGTTTCAATCGGGATGGGCTGGCGTGCGTTCCGGGCCGGCGACCCATCGTGGCAGACAATGGTCTTCATGACAGTCACGATGTCCCAGCTCTTCCAGTCGCTGGCGGTGCGTTCTCAGCGCGACTCGGTCTTCCGCATCGGCTTTCACACGAACCCGGCGCTGGCCGGGACCGTGGTCCTCACCTTGCTCCTGCAACTGGCGGTAATCTACCTCCCGTTCCTACAGGGTGTTTTCAAGACGGTGCCGCTATCGGCCAGGGACCTTGGCATCAGCCTGGCCTTAAGTACCAGCGTGTTCTGGGCGGTTGAACTGGATAAGCTGATGCTGCGGGCAAGAGAACGACGCCGGTCGCGCGCCACCTGAGCCTCGGCGTGCCGGCGGGGTGCACGTCAGGTGGCCGACTCCGGACCGCAAGTCACAGAGGGCCTGGCACTGGGGAATTGGTTTGGGGATTTGGGGTTCGGTACTTGGTGTTTCCCGCGTCGTGCGCGGGCTTTGGTGCTTGCGGCTCAGGACTTCCGCGAAGCGGCGGAGTCGGGTCGGAGGTCTTCGGGGCCGGGTTTGAGCACATAGTCGCCGACCTGGCCGGCCAGAACCGAAGTATGCCGCACCTTGCCGCTGACTATCGCCCAGGGGATTCCTTTGGGGAACGCCCGACAGACATGGAGCCTGTCCGCCATGTGGTCGCCGTGACCGAGGTGCCGACAGTCCCGTAAATCGCAATAGAGAAGTCCCATACCCACATACCAAGTATATCAGTAATACAGACACGCGTCAAGCGGCGCGTCAGGCGGCAGGAGAACCGCGAAGCTCGCCATGAGCGCCAAGAGGTGAAGGCGAAAGGGAAATGGCGAATGACTGGAGTGTAAGGGCGAACCGCCAGGACGTCGGGGTCTGAGTTGGCTAATCTACCATCTGGAATTCACAATCTAGAATGCGGCCTCCGGTGTACGCTCGGGAGCCCCGCGCCGTCGGGGGCCGGGTCCGCGTGCTCTCACGCCTTGCAGGGGGGCAGCGAGTCAGAAAAGACGCTGGAGCAGCCTGCTTCTCTCGGTCAGTGGGCAAGGCGTAGGAGCAGGCCATCGAAGAACTTGCGCAGCCTGGACCACGGCGAGTCTACCTCAAGTATCGGGCAGTAGGCGACAGCAGGGCCGTCGGTTGGCAGCAGCGTCTCGAGTACGTATTCATGGGCTCGCACCACACCCTCAACTCTAACCCACCTGCCTTCCGCCGGTATCGCTCCGTCGGTGAATACCGTAATGCAATTGTCACCACCGCTCGTCGTGTCATCGGTGAGCCGGAAGCCCGGTCTATCCGACCAGGGCTCGGGGAAGTCGGGCCCGCTCGACATGCCGTGGACGGCAACTCGCTTTCCCTCCCGGGCCCTGGGGTTCGACCAGAGGTCGCCAATCGGCGTCACGCGCCGGCACCCGCTTTGCAGGCAGAGCGTGCCAACGGCTGCGGACCAGAGCAGGAGCTTCCGTGGACAGCTCAACCTATCCTGTCTTCGCCAGGAACGGCTCGGGATCCGGGATCCATCCCGTTCAGTCTAGGCTGGAAGCGACCCCAGTCAAGCGCGCGGGGATGCTGGCCGGCAGCCTACGGCTCACGGCCAACCGATTGCAGATTCTAGATTCTGAATTTCAGATTGGCAGGCAGGCCGGCGCAGCCGCGCGTGTTTGGGATTTGGTGCTTGGTGCTTGGTGCTTCCCGCCCAACGCGGGTTTCGGGCTTTGGGATTTGGGATTCCCCGCCGGCAGCGGGCAGCGGTTCTTGAACATGCGTTGGTCTGTCCATCGGTCTATGTCTCTGAATACCTTCCTGAATTGGGAATCTGGAGTGACTTGCGGGGCACGTTCCGATGAACTTTCCGGCGAGTTCCTCAAGGAGCCATGGAGAAAAGGATGAAGGCGGGAGGATGAAAGAGGAAGAGGCGGAGTCAGAAGTGGCGGACGGCGATAGGCGAATCGCTAATGGCGGGTCGCGGGTTCGGACATGCGGCTGCTAGCGGGCAGAGAGGCCGCGGATTGTGTCGCCGGGTTTGATGCCGCGGGTCTGGAACCAACCGGAGTTCATCTCCAGTGCGTAGCGCACGGCCCGCGATGAGAGATAGGGCGTGGTGGTGTCGAGCGGGGCCATCTCAAGGATGTCGGTAATGAGCGAGTCGCGGGTGATGTAGGCGATGCTTAAGGGAATGAGCGTATTCTTCATCCAGAAACGCTGGTAGTCGTCCGCGTCGAACACGAAGAGCATGCCCGAATCCGGGGCCAGGCTGCGCCGGAACATCAAGCCGAGGTTGCGATCTTCCGGCTTGGTGACGACCTCGGCAAAGATGCGCGCATCCTTGATGCGCAGTTCTGCGGTCTGAGGTGAGAGGCGAGAGGCGAGAGG
>CAIVTL010000618.1 GCA_903908785.1 Caldifarciminota bacterium
ACCGGAGAATCTGCGTAATCTGTGTAATCTGTGGATAGCATCTCCGTCCGGCTCCGAGCCATCAGTGTCCATCTGTGGTTCTCTCTCCGCATGCCCGGGCCGCGCATTTGACACGCGGCTGCCGGTATCCTAGAATTCCTCGGTGAAGTTCAACCCCGCCCCACGTTGACGGAGAGAGGAATACGATGAGTCTAGTCACGAGAAGCCTTCTGGCCGTAGCGGCAGTCGCCGCAATCTGTGTCGGTTTGTTCACGCCGGGGTGTTCAAGCCCGCCGACGAACTACACAATGCACGTTACCTATTACATCGCCTACGAGCGGGCGTACGACAGCATCGACATCACGGGCAGCAAGCTGACGTACGTCTACTACTCGGCTCCGGACACCGCGAACTGTACACTGACGCACCCTTGTTTCGGAGATACGAACCTCAAGGTCGTCACCGCCGAATTGAGCAAGCATGAGGTCAGCAAGTTGTCGAGCGCATTGGGCGACCTGCACCTCAGCAAGCTGCCCGACACGACCGGCGACCTCAAGTCCCCGGACTACAGAGTTGTGCTGCTGAGCGTGCGCAATGCCAGGCGCGAGAAGACCATCGTCTACCGTTCTACCGCCTGGGCCCCGCCCGCGCCAATTGAGTTCAAGAAGGCGGCGACTCTCGTCGCCAAGCTGATTGACAAGAAGTTCCAGCACAAGGTGTTCATCCCGGCGCAGTGAGCGCCGCGCCCGAACCGCGAGGGCCGCAGCGCAAGGTCTGCGGCCTCCGGGTCGCGGCTTCCCGCCAGGAGCGCCTGCTACCGGGCCAGGGTAACCCGGGCCGTGAGCTGTACGGGTTTGGCCCGGGCGACGGTCAGGCGGCAGAAGTAGCTGCCCGCAGGCAGACTGCGGCCGTTGTCGCCTGAGCCGTCCCACTCAACGCTGTGAGTGCCGGCTGACTGCTGAACCACTCCCCAACTCCGCATCGGTCTACCGGCAAGGTCGTAGATGACCAGCCGGACCGGACCGGGTTCTGCCAGTTGCCAGGTCAGCCGCGCGCCGTGGCCCTGCACGGACGCGACTTCGAGCCGTTCGGTCGGCGGTTGGCCGGACTCGGCGACGCCCGGCAGGGTCGGATAACCCGTGGCAAAGATAAGTACGGGCAGGTCGGCCGAGGGCACGCCAAGGGCCGAGATGATTGCCGTCCGCTCGCTCGGAGCAATCGGAGCGGTCAGATGGCCCTGAAGCCCGAGCGCGTGCGCCTCCATGAGGTACTGGAATCCTGCGAAACCGGGTTCCTGCAGCATCCACGGGTCGGTCGTGTCGCTGACGCAGACTACGATGTAGACCACCGCAGTGTTGGGAATGCCCGGGCAGGCGACCCGCAAGGCCTCGCGGCGGTCGCCCGAGGTTACCACTTCGAGCCGATGGTCGCTCGTGGCGAGGTTGGTGCCCGGCGGGATGCGGTTGTTGTACCGGTCCACTCCGAGGTAGTCCACAAGGTATATCTTTCGCGTCAGGTAATAGTAGGCTACCGCCGAAGGAACCGTCAGACCGCGCTTGCCTATCGGCATGTGCGGCGTTACCCCGTACCCGGCCCAGAGCAACTGCGAGACGTCTGAAAGCGGCAGGCCGGTCGGGTCAAAGACCGAATCCTGACCCAGGCCGCTGATGAGTACTTCGAACGTATCGGCCGCGTCGGTATTGGGTCGCGGCAAGGTGGAATCCGACGAGATGGCAACACAGGAGTCGGTCAGCCCGGTCACGTTCATCCGGCCGAACACGTCCACCATGTTGATGGTGTGGGTGGGGCTCCAGTTGCTGTTGGCATAGTTGGCCGCGTACGCCATCGGGCAGGATGTGACGGTCCCGCTGCCCGGACTCCAGAACGCATCGCCGGCCAGGAGACCGGCCTGGACCGCGAGCCCGGCCTCCTCGTTGCGCTCGACCGCGATGCCGACCTCGAACGCCGAGTTGGCGCTGTACCGGTGGTTGCCGGCAAGGTGGACGGTCAGTGCGTGCGCAACCGAGTCGTAGAGGTAGACGTTGGTCGGGGTCGCCACGTAGATTTCGCGGTAGCTGCCGCCGAACGACGGCACCCGGCTCATGGCCCAGAGCACATTCGACAGGACGGTATCGGACAGGGAACTTGTGAATCCCGAGTGGGCGGAGTAGCGGCTGTTGGAGATGATTTCGAATGAGTTACCGTGGACCACCGGCGGCGGCAGGCTTTCGACCTGTGCGACGACGACGGTGCCTGCCGCGGCGAGAAGCAGAAGGAAGACAATAGTATGTTTCATGGACTCAGTCTATGCCACGTCGCAGTAGTGTCAAACCGCGCCCCCAAGAACCGAGATAGGATTAACCACAGAGGCCAC
>CAIVTL010000619.1 GCA_903908785.1 Caldifarciminota bacterium
ACGGAACCCTCAGCTACTGCGTGGTCACGGACAACCAGGACCGGGGCATACTGCTCGGGTCAGGCAAGCCCCTACGCCGTGATTGACCACAACACCTTTGCCAACAACAAGGTCTCGACCATCTACTCTTACCGCGATGACCCCCGGACCAAGTTCACAAACAACATCTCGTACGATAACGGCCGCTCCATCGTCACTGACAGCACGATGTCGCACATGACCATCAAATACAACTGCTTCTACGGCGGGACCAATGACTCGTTGCCGCTTGCCACCAGCAAGACCAATATCGACGAAGACCCCGTGTTCGTAGATGAAACCGGCGACTTCCATCTCGAGGACGGCTCCCCGTGCCTCGGCGCGGGCAAGGACGGGTCGAACATCGGCGCCCTGGGCAAAGGCAAGAACCCGGTCATCGAGAAGCCCAAGACGGTCGTCAAGGCGACCGGGATATACAAGGTCGTCGTCTACGCGAACGACGAAGACCTCGGCAAGAAGGTTCTGGACGTCCTGACTGCAGGCGGGTACGCGAGCGACGAAAGCTACGTCACCGAGGACCCGAACGACGATGCCAACATCAAGTACGGCGCGGCAACCAAGGACGACATCAAGGCAATGCGCAAGCTCGTCGGCGCCTTCTATGACGGCAAGCTGGAGGAGAAAGAGGAATTCGACGAAGACGACTTCGACGTCTTCATCAACCTGCCGTGAGGGCTGACAGCTAACAGCTCACAGCTTACGGCCAGAGGGCGGGCGGAATGCCTGCCCTCTCCGCTTGACTAGGCACGGCTCGGCGCTATCGTTCTAGCAGAGGTGACCATGTCCAGACGCATATTGTTGACTGTTCTTGTCCTCGCCTCGGCCGCATCCGCCACCCGGATGTGGACGAGGGAGGAGTTTGAATCGTTCTACCGTTCGTACCAGCCCGAGTGGCTGCCGCGGCCGGAGAGCCTCATCTACGGGCCTCGGCGCTTCAACTACCTGAGGCAGGTCAAGCTGACCTGCGACTTCGTGGCCCGCTACCAGGTCTCGGACTCGCTCTCCCCTGACTTCGGCGGCATTATCGAGGCCGAGCATATGCCCACGACCATTGAGACCGATAACACGCAGGAAGCCATCTGGGTCTGGTCTCGCTGGCACGAACTAACCGGATACGATGACTTCCACGAGAACATCCGCCGCGCCTGGGTTTACGTCAGAAGCCATGCCGCCTATCGCGAGCATGGCGGAAACCCCGCGAACATCTGGTACGCAGTCTGGAACTGCGGGCTCGGGTTCATGGCCGAAACCGAGTACCGCCATGCGTACGGCGACTCGACCTTCCGGCCCTACGCCGACACCTGTGCCACCTTCTACCTCGCAAACCCGCTGCAGAACGCTTCTGCACAAGACAACTTCGTCACGAGCCAGTCATCGGGCATGGCCATGGAGTACGCCCGCGAGATGGGCAACGCGGTCCTCCACGACACCGCGCTCGCACGAGGGCATCGGGTCAAGGCATGGATTGAGGCAAGCGCGACCACGCGGCTGGGCACTCAGGCGTGGGCCATGTGCGGCGGCACTGCATTCTGGGGCATCGCCCACACGGTCTGCAAGGAAGACACGGTGGCAGGCAAACTCTGGATTGACACCTACAGAGACTCGCTCCCCGGCTTCTACCCGTCCGGCACGTGGAACTGCTCACACAACATCTGGCTCGCAAACGCCTATCGCGCCTGCGCCGAACTCGGGCACAACACGCAGGACTGGCTCATGCACCACTACCTCGTAGATACGCTGCTGACACGCGACACCGACGACGACGGCGGCATACCGGCGACGTGGACCGACCCGAACAACATGGACCAGACGTGGGTCTCGATGTACGTCGACTTCATGGGCATGGACGTATTCGTGAACCCGACCTTCGACCACGACCTTGCACTGCTTGAGTTCACCAGTCCGAGTCCGGACTCGATTCATGTGGTCGGCGTCCCGCAGCACGTCAGAGTCCCGGCCGCCAACGTCGGCCGGAATCCGAGCTACCCGACGCGGGCTGTCTACTGCTTCGAAGGCATCCCGGTTGACTCGGTTGACGTCGGCAGTATGGGGTTCCTGGAGACCGACACAATCGAGTTCTACGGAGGCGTCCCGCAGTTTGGCGGCGTCTACCACTTCAGCCTGAACGTCCGGGGCGACGATAACGCCGCCAATGATACCGCAAGGCTCACGCTGCGCGTGTTCGACACCTGCCGTGTGACCGGCACGCTGAGAGACTCGACGTCGGGCGAGGGAATCCTGAGCTGGGTCAAGGCCCGGCTCGGCAACAGGACGTCAGTCTGGGACTCGGTTCACACCGACAGCTCCGGCCACTTCAGCCTGAAGCTCATCGATAGCATCTTCTCGGTATCGATTGAGCCGTCGGTCCCCCACTACGCTCGCTCGTGGAGTCTGGCAATTCACGGCGATACTACCATCAGCCTGAAGACCCAGCCTGCGCACGTGCTGGTTGTGAACAACGATACGCTGGAACGCTACGCTGCCTACTACACCAGCACGCTCGACACGCTGGGCGTGACATGGTGTGTGTGGAACCGCCCGTCGGGCGGGCTTCCGCCCTATTCGCAGCTCGGCCGGCTCAGGGCAAAGACGGTCATCTGGTATTCCGGCAACACCGACACGAACACCATCCCGGCGCAGGACCGCGACAGCCTTACCCGTAGCGCGCAGACCGGCACGAACCTGTTCATCACCGGTCAGAATATCGCGGAGGAACTCGCGGGCACGGCCTTCCTCGCGGACGTCTGCGGTTGCCGGTTCGATTCGTCCGGCTGGTCAGGCTTCTTCGCCTTCGGCAACCGGCAGGATTCTCTGGGCGCGTTCGTCACCGGCATCGCGACTACCGGCGGCAACGGCGCGGGCAACCAGACCTCGCGCGACGTCATCTCACCGCTAGGGAACTCGACCGGCTTCCTTGTCTACGATTCGGTTGCGGTCAAGTACGCGGCGACGCGCAGGCAGTTGCCCGCGGGCAGCGGCAAGGTCGTCTTCATGGGCTTCGGATTCGAGGCGGTCAACCGTCCCGGGGCCAAGCCGACCTACTTCAACCGCATGCAGCTCATGGACCTGATACTCACCTGGTTCGGGACGCCGTCGGGGCTTGCGGAAAGCCGACAGCTCACAGCTAGCAGCTCACAGCTTCCGGCTACGGTCGTCCGCGGCGTGCTCTTCCTCCCCCGACCCCCGACC
>CAIVTL010000620.1 GCA_903908785.1 Caldifarciminota bacterium
CTAGAGGGAGGAAAGTACGAAGTATCAAGTACAAAGGACAAAGCAATTGAAAAGTGGAAAGTCCCAAGTCCGGACTTTGCCATTTCCACTTTTCCCTTTTCCCGTTGCTTTGTCCTTACCACTTTGTCCTTTGTCCTTTCCTGACTAGACGATGGACTCCAGATTCCTGCCGCTGTTCGTCGTGATTCCGATGGCCGCGGCCTTCCTGATACCGCTGTTCGCGAAACTGTGGCCGCGTTTCGCTGACCTAATTGCGAATGCAGCCGGCGCGGCCCTGCTCGGCCTTTCCACCTACGGCGCGCTCTACCTGTTCACCGACTCACCGACTCTGCTCTACCGGATGGGCGGCTGGGCTTCGACCCTCGGTATCACGTTGGTGTACGACCACCTGACCGCGCTCGTCGCCCTGGCGGTCAACACCGTCGGGCTTGCGGCCCTGCTGTTCTCGGTTCGGTATCTCGACCACTACACCGGCCGCTGGAAGTTCTTCTCGCTCTTCATGCTGGTCCTTGCCGGTCTGAACGGTGTGACCATCACTGGCGACATTTTCAACATGTTCGTGTTCATCGAGATTGCCGCGGTCGCGTCCTACGCGCTGGTCGCGTTCGGGACTGACTTCGACGAGCTCGAGGCCGGGTTCAAGTACATGGTCATCGGCGAAATCGGCGGCACCGCGATACTGCTGGCCATCGCCCTGCTCTATGCCAAGGCTTCAACCCTGAACATGGCCGTGGTCTCGCAGGTCATGGCCGGGTTCGGTCACACGCCCCTGTTCTGGTTCATCGTGGCCACGTTCCTCGTCGGGTTCGCGGTGAAGATGGCGATGGTGCCGTTCCATGCCTGGCTGCCGGACGCGCATCCCTCCGCGCCCGCGCCGGTATCGGCGTTGCTCTCGGGTGTGTTCATCAAGGTGCTGGGCGTGTACGCCATGTGCCGCATCATGTTCAACGTGTTCGGCCTCTCCCGGGCCAACGCGCCGGCGTTCTTCAACCTGCTGCTCGGGTTCGGCGTCCTCTCCATCGTCGCGGGCGGGCTGCTGGCGTATGCACAGAAAGACTACAAGCGGCTGCTGGCCTACTCGAGCATCAGTCAGATCGGCTATATCCTGATTGGACTCGGCATCGGCAACTACTGGGCAATCGTCGGCGCGCTCTTCCACGTACTGGCCCACGCATTGGGCAAAGGGTTGCTGTTCCTCACCTCCGGCTCAATTGAGTACGCGACCGGCACCCGCGACTTGGACAAGCTGTCCGGGCTCGAGGAGAAGATGCCGGTTACAGTCTGGTCGTACCTGCTCGGGGCTCTGTCGCTTGCGGGCGTGCCGCCTTTTGCCGGGTTCTTCTCCAAGCTCTTCATCATCATCGGGGCGGTGACCGCGAAGATGTACTGGCTCGCAATCCTGGCCGCGCTCTTCTCGACGGTGACGCTCGGCTATCTCGCCCGGGTCGTGAACAAAGCCTTCTTTTCCCGGCCCCCGACCCCCGACCCCCGACCCCCGACCCCTGCGCGTGAGGCCCCGGTGACCATGGTGCTGGCGATGCTGGCTCTTCTGGTCCTGACTGTGGCGCTCGGCATCGGGTTCAAGCCGGTGCTCGACAAGCTGGTCGGGCCGGCGGCCAGGGTGCTTCTGAACGGGTTCGGGTATGCCCGGACGGTGCTCGGAGGATAGTCCAGTGACGAATGTCGATTGTCGAGTGACGAATGCCGACCGAAGGAAACGACCGTGACGCGGCGGCTTGCGTACTTCGTCATGGGATTTGTTGTCTGGATGTTGCTGGTGTATACCCTCCACTACCAAGAGGTCATCGCCGGCGCGGGCGTGGCGCTGCTGACTGCGGCGTTCTTCGGACAATACCTGCCGGTGAAGCCGTCGCGGCTGCTGAACCCGGTGCGCTGGTTCTGGCTGCTGGTCTACATCCCCGTCTTCTCCTACATGTGCCTGAAGTGCAACATTGACGTTGCGTTGCGCGTGCTCTCTCCCGGCCTGCAAATCAGACCCGGCATCGTGAAGATCCGTACGAGCCTGAAGACCGAAATCGCCCGCGTGTTCCTGGCTAACTCAATTACCCTTACTCCCGGCACCATGACCGTGGAGCTGAAGGACGACGTGCTCTACATTCACTGGATTGAGGTCGGTTCCAGCGACATGGCAACCGCTTCCAAGGCGATAATCGGCCCGTTCGAGTACTTCCTGGCCCGTATCTTCGACTGAAGGATGAACTTGAACCCCAGAACCCTTGAACCCCAGAACCCCTCCGAGGTCTGCGTATGACGATACTCATCGTGATTCTCTCCTTCGGCGCGTTCTTCTGTCTGTACCGGGCGCTACAGGGTCCGAGCATCCCGGACCGGGCTATCGCAGTGGACATCATGACGGTGATATTCTCGAGCATCACCGCCCTAATGGCGCTCAAGTACAAGCTCGCCTACCTGATTGACCTCTCCATCGCGCTGGCCATCATCTCATTTGTCGGCACGCTGGCGCTGGCCAAGTATCTTGAAGGCAGGAGCCTCGATGACTAGTCGGGCACAGATAAGTCAGAAATCAGAACCTCTTCATTCTGCATTCTGGTCTCTGACTTCAGAATTGTTCGGGAGTTCTGTATGATTGAAGTTCTGAGCTGGGTCAGCCTTTGCACCGGGGTCGGCTTCACGTTGCTCGGCTGCATTGGCCTCGTGCGCTTCCCGGACCTGTACAACCGGATGCAGGCCGCCACCAAGTGCGTCACGCTCGGCACCTGCGGAATCATGCTCGGCATCTTCCTCAAGACCGGCTTCTGCGCTCTCGGGGTCAAGGCTCTTGTCTGTGCTCTGTTTGTGCTGATTACCGTGCCGGTCGCGGCGCACGCGCTGGCGCGCGGCTCGCTCATCTTCGGCGTCAAGCTCTGGAAGGGCACGGTCAAGGACGAGTTCACCGACGACCGCGGCGGCGAGTCGATAATCGATGACAAATGACATGAACCTCAACCTCAACCTTTGCCTTTACCTCTACCTCTGCCTTTCCGGAGGCTCCGCGTGAGAATCCCGCTCCCCAAGGTGCGTGAATTGGTCGAGGCGGTTCGGGCCGTGGTCAAAGGCCCGTTTACGACCAAGTTCCCGGCCAAGGTTGACTCGGTACACCCGAACTTCCGGGGTATCATCAAGTTCCGGCCGGAGAAGTGCATCGGCTGCGGCGCGTGCGTGCGCGTCTGCCCGACCAATGCCCGCGAGATAATCGTTGACCGCGAGAAGGGCGTCCTCCGCCTCGTTCACCATGCGGAACGGTGCATCTACTGCGGCCAGTGCGTGCTCTACTGTACTACCCGCGAAGGTATCTACCACACGCCTGAGTTCGACCTTTCCCGCACCGAGCGCAGCGCGGACTGGGAGACTTCAATCGAGAAAGAACTGGCCTTCTGCGAAGTCTGCCACGAGCCCTTTGCCGCCAAAGAGCATCTTGTCTGGATTGCCCACAAGGTCGGTGACCTGGCCAACTCTAATCCCACTCTGTTCCTGAGCCTGTATCAGGAACTCGGCACTGCCGAACCCCGCCCGCGCGGCGACGTTCAGCCCTACCGGTCAGATACCCTGCGCATCCTGTGTCCCGACTGCCGGCGCAGGACTTATCTGGCCGAAGAGTGGGGCTACTAGTTGCGCGCAGGCAGAAGCACAAGTCAAGCTTTCGACTCCGGTGCCCAGGGTACGTCTGGTCTTCTTGATTCTCGCTTGGGAGCTTCCAGAGCGTCGTGCGGGCTTGTGATTCGGTGAAACGGCTCTTCGCCCCGGGCTGCGGCCTTAGTCTGTACAAGCCGCATCTTGCTGAGAAACTGCATGCCGCGCTCGCAGCCGGAGTGGAGCCGATGGCGTTGTTCTCGACCTGCTGTCGACACGTCCCGCCCTTGGCCGCAGGAACCCAGATGGTCAACGTCTGCCCGGGCTGCGACCGGCGCTACCGTGAGAACTACCGTGAGTCAACGACCGTATCTGCGTGGGAATTGCTGGCGGCCGGGTCGTTCTTTCCGTTCCCCGACTACCCTGGACGTCGGATGTCAATCAACGACGCCTGCCCTACGCGAAGCGAGACCAGGGTGCACGAAGCGGTAAGAGAACTGCTGCGCCGGATGAATATCACCCTTGTCGAGCCGAGGCTGACCCGCACCACGGGCGCCTGCTGCGGCGACAGCCTGTGGGGGAACGCGCCCACGCCCGCGGTGGTGGCCGCGATGAGGAAACGGGCGTCCCAGATGCCCGCCGAGGAGGTCGTTGTCTACTGTGTCTCCTGCGCCAAGGCGATGTTTCTCGGCGGCAGGCAGCCGAGGCACCTCGTGGACCTGCTCTTTGGGGAAGAGACCGTGCCCGGCACTCTTGGCCCTGACCTGTGGCATCGCGAGCTCGACGCCTATGTTGCCCGGCACACGGGCGACAAGATCCGACCAGAGTTCATCTCGGATGCCGGTCCAAACCTGAAACCGTGAGCCGGAGCACAATTTGCTCAGGAATCTTCGCCTTCCGGCCCGACCGCGCCACGCGGGCGCAGGCCTTCATATGGTTATACGCGCCAGAACGGCCGATTTGCTCAAGAATCTTCATCTCATTTCGGGATCTTTGCGTATCTCTTTGCAGAGTCGCACCTTAGCGAAACGGTCGGCGGGAAATAGGCTGGAATCGACGCCCCGCGAACCAGAGCGGGAACCGTTCCCAGAACGGTTCAGGGAGCGATTTGCAGCGGGGCTCTCGCGGGGTTTGGCGGATGGTTCTCCATGGCGATCATGCGGCCGGTTTGCGCCGCGACAGCCGGGCCCTATCGGAAGTTGACTTGCGGTCGGATTCCTGTGGCGATTGCCAATCCGATTTGCCGGCCGGTTCGCATCACGACTCGCAGGCTGACTTGCGGCGCGAGTTGTAGTGGGACTTGCGGGGTGACTTTCGTGGCGACTTCGATGGCGTCGTGCGGGTGAAGTCTCTGAGGCCGCCTCGTTGCCGGACGCGAGGCACCCTCCGACGTGTCCGATTTGGTCAAGGCAACACGGCGTGGGTTCGCAGCGGCGGAGGGAATCCCAAACTCCACAGCCCGCTCGGAGCGGGAAACCCCAAACTCCAAACTCTAAATCCCAAGTCTGAAGGCGAAATCTGTGTAATCTGCGGAATCTGTGGATAGCCCTCTCCGGCCCTTGGCGCTTTTGATGTCCTTGGGCAGCGATGGCCGCTGCGGTTCCTCGCGGCCCGTGGCGGAGTGGACAGGCGTCAAGGACATGGCTAGGCTATTCGGGTGATTCGGTTCGCCGCTATCGTCGTGCTTGGCCTGTTCGTCGGCGGATGCACGCCGACTGAACCCGCACACAATCGGCCGCCGACCGTCGTCATTACCGCTGGGCCGACCGGGACTGTGACTGCGGACACCGCGCGGTTTGAGTGGTCCGGCGCGGATGCGGACGGGAACCTTGCCGGATACTACTACGGGCTGGACGATTCGACGCCGGGCGACTGGACCGAATCGACAGGCGTGACCCTGCGGGCAATCGGGCTGGGCCATCATGAGTTCTACGTGCAGGCGACGGATGACTCGGGTGCGCGTTCGGAGGCCACAGTGCGGACGTTTGAGCGCACGTACCAGGGCGGCGTGTTGCCGCGCGGGACCGACACGACGTTGGACGTGGCGACGTGGAACATCCAGAACTTTCCTAGAGACGGCGACCAGACAATCGGCGCGCTGCTCGGGCTTGTCCCGCAGCTCGATCTCGACATCTATGCGATTGAGGAAGTCGAGGATACCGAGGCGTTCCGGCGACTGGTCGGTGGCCTTACTGGATACGACGGTCTCTATTCGTCAGACGACTACGGCAACAACTCGTACCAGAAGACCGCGGTTATCTACAAGCGAAGCGCCGTAAGCGTGAGTGGGGTGCGGCAGTTGTTCTGGGAGAACGAGTCGGTGGTGCGGCCCCCGTTGGAACTGGACGTCACTGCGTCAGTCCGAAGTCGCGTATTCGACTTCCGGCTGGTCGTGATGCACCTGAAGGCCGGCACGTCCTACAGCGACGTCGCTCAGCGCCGGGCCACGTGCCGCCTGCTGAAGGAGTACATTGACGCGGAACTTGCCGCCGGCGGAGACAGCGACTATGTGGTCGTCGGGGACTGGAACGATGAGATTGATGACCCGCCGGAGGACAATGCGTTCCAGATGTTCATTGACGACTCGGCCGATTATCGGTTCCTGACCCGGCCGCTGGTTGGCAACAGCTACTACGACTCCTACATAGCTGGCGGCCTGATCGACCATGTGCTGGTTACCTGCGCGGCGTTGCCCGAATACGGATCCGGCTCTACGGTTACGCTGCGGCTGGATGATGAGATGCCGAACTACGAGAAGCTGGTTTCAGACCATCGACCCGTGATGGCGAGCTTCATAATGCCGTAGCGGCTAGAAGAAAGCCTCAAATCACAAATCCCAAATCACAAACAATACCCCACCACACGACGAACGGGGTTGGGGCGTCCCGTTTGGAGCTTGGTGCTTGGGATTTGTGA
>CAIVTL010000621.1 GCA_903908785.1 Caldifarciminota bacterium
GCTATTGCCGGAAGAGTCAACGCCGCATCCTCCAATCACCCACAGCTTGTTATCAAAGGAGTCCACGTCCGTGTAGAGGTTCCGTGCTGACCACGCCGCCGACGAGCACGCCCTCGTCCAGTCCGCGCCGTTGGACGAATACCAGGCATCGTTCCGGAGGCTGTCATCGCCATATCCGCCCAGCACCCACATGGCGTTGGCAAAGACCACCGACGCGTGGCAATACCGCCCGGACCATGGCGCCGAGTCGGTTGCCGGAGTCCAGTCCGTGCCATTGGATGAATACCAGGCATCGTGCAACCAGTCACCGCCGTGCGGTGATTCTACCCTGGCTCCTCCCATCACCCACAGCTTGTTGTCAAAGACCACCGCCGTGTGGCCGTACCGCGCCGGCCATGCCGCCGACGCGGTGGCCTGGGTCCAGTCCGCGCCATTGGATGAATACCAGACATCGTTCAACAAGCCACTGCCGCTGTACCCTCCCATCACCCACAGCTTGTTATCAATGACCGCCACGGTGTGATATGCCCGTGCCGACCATGGGGCCGACGGAGTTGCGCAAGTCCAGTCTACGCCGTTTGGTGAATACCAGACATCATTCAGCCAACCGCCGCCGCTTCCTCCTATCACCCACAGCTTGTTGTCAAAGACCACCGACCGGTGCGCGTACCGTCCGGGCCACGGGGCCGGCACAGTTTCCTCTGTCCAGTTCGCGCCGTCAGAGGAATGCCAGACGCTATTCAGGAAGCTATGGTAGGGGTCTTTGGTTCCGCCCATCGCCCACAGCTCGCTGTTAAAGACAGCCGACGTGAACTCCCATTGTCCTACCCAGGGCGCGTCTGCCGTCGCCCGGGTCCAGGACAGCGTATCGGCGGATAGCGACGCTGCGAGCGCCAGGCTCAGCAGTATTGTCGGAGCAAGCAGGCACTTGCGTGCTGCCGCCGACGTGAGACCGAAGTCTCTGCGTTGACTAGAGATCATGTTCAACTCCTTACAGTATAGGCCGTATCGGGCAGAACCGGGCACTACCGGCACTAGTTGTGCTTTCGTTCCTCCCGGCCACGTGCCGCCCCAGATGGACCGCCGGGCGGGTCGCGGTTCGATTGCGTACGGGTGGGGCCCCGACAGGAATCGAGGTATACTACTCAATTCCTGCAGGTCAATGCCGGGCGACCTTGCGCAAGCACGGCGTGCATTCTATGACAACGGAAGAGCATTGTCAAACCCGCGGCCGTGACGTTCAGGTTGTTTCTCTCACCGCCTCTGTCCTGATGCCCGCGGGGTCCTGAAGGCCGTTGTCAAGTGCCACCATCGGTGACGCAATGCTCGGGTTCGGGTCGGGACTCAGTCTGCGTCCATCTGTGGTTGATCCCCTCCGGTCCTCGGCGTCCTGGCCCAGAATCTGTACTACAAACGTGCAGGATCGTCGTTTCCGCGAAGATGTCATTCCGAGGAGCGGAGCGACGAGGAATCTCGTCTGTCGACGGGGCAGAGCTTGCCCAAGCTTGCCGAAGGGTCGAGATTCCTCGCTGCGTGTGGCTTCGCCACCGTA
>CAIVTL010000622.1 GCA_903908785.1 Caldifarciminota bacterium
AATGACCAATCAATGACCAACCTCGAAACCGGAATTCCCAATCCGAAGTCCGCCCTTTGTCATTTCTCCTTTGGACTTTGCACTTTGCTTTAGCATGTGGCCCCTACGCGAAGTTGACGAATCCGCGGTCGCCCAACTGGCCGCGGAATCCAACGTCTCCAACCTGACCGCGCGGCTGCTGTGGTTGCGTGGCGCCCGGGACGCCGCCGCGGTGCGGCGCTGGCTGGCACCGGAAATCAGTCACCTCCACCCGCCCGAACTGCTGCCTGACTTCGAGCCGGCGGTGGCGCGTATCCGCCGGGCCATCGCTCTGCGCGAGACGATTCTTGTCTGGGGACACGACGACCTCGATGGCATCACGTCGGTCGTGATTCTCTACCGGCTGCTGACCGACCTGCAGGCTAAGGTGCGATACTACATACCGCAGAAGGGCAAGGAGAAGCACGGGCTGAACGGAGAGCTGGCTGCCGCGTTCGGCGGCGA
The DNA here is from genome assembly GCA_903908785.1 of Caldifarciminota bacterium. GTDB lineage: Bacteria > Hydrothermota > Tepidihabitantia > Tepidihabitantales > Tepidihabitantaceae > UBA2258. The sequence goes on from CAIVTL010000622.1 coordinate 484, forward strand.
GGGCGTGGGCCTCGTGATTACCGTGGACTGCGGTATCACCAACCGCCAGCAGGTCGAGTTCCTGAAGACAAAAGGCATTGACGTCGTGGTGACCGACCATCACGAGGTGACCGAGTTGATGCCGGAATCGGTCGCCAATGTTGACCCTAAGCGGCCGGACTCGAAGTACCCATATCGCGGGCTGGCCGGCGCCGGCGTGGCGCTGAAGCTGGCAATGGGCATCGCGCGCGAGACGCTGGGCATGTCCCCGGCCGAGTTCATTTCGGTCCAGCCCCAGCAGTTCGCCATGGCCGTGCTCGGGACGCTTGCCGACCGCGTGCCGCTCACCGGCGAGAACCGAACCATGGTCGCCGTTGGCCTGCGCAAGCTTGAGACGGCTCCGGTCCCAGCGATACGCGCGTTGTTCGAGAACCTGAATGCCGGCGGCAAGCTGACCGTGCACCGTTTCGTCACCGAGCTGCTCCCGCTATTTGCCGCGGCCAACGGCAACGAAGGCGTGCAGAAGTTCCTGGCCGCGACCACGGACGAGGCGCGGGCATGGGTTGTAGAACTGGCCCGCCGTCGCGAGGAGTGGCAGCAGCAGGCCGAGCAGACCTACGAGCTTGCTCTCACGCATCTGTCGGTCGGGGACGGCATCGTGTTCGCCCGCGCCCGGGAACTCAACCTGCGCGCCCTCGGGTTCTGCGCTAATCGTCTGAAGGACAAGTACCAGTTGCCCGTGATTGTGATGGGCTGGCGCGGCGATGCGTGGGTCGGGGAGGGGCGCGGGGTCGAAGGCGTCAGCCTGATGGACGTGCTTGCGGCGTGCAGCCGTTTCTTCATCGACTACGGCGGGCACAAGAAGGCGGCCGGGTTCTCGATGAAAGACGAGATGGTCGAGGAGTTCATACGCAGCGCCGAAGCCTTTGCGCACGAGCACTTCGCGGGCCGGGCCCAGCCGGAGAACGTGGTGCGAGCCGACGCGGTTCTGCCATTGGCCGAGTTCGACGCGGGACTCGTCAGGCTAGCGCCGTTCGGCGAAGGCAACCCCCAGCCCGTGTTCGCAACCGGGCCGACCGAACTCCAGTTTGCTAGTGACGGCTGGACCGTGGCCGGCAG
>CAIVTL010000623.1 GCA_903908785.1 Caldifarciminota bacterium
ATCTAGTGCATTGGGGCCGCCGGAGCCGACCGCGACCACGCCGTCGTCCGGCTCTATCACGTCGCCGGAGCCCGACACCACGAACGAATTCTGGCTGTCCATGATGCCGAGCAGGGCTTCGAGCTTGCGGAGCACGCGGTCGGTTCTCCAGTCCTTGGCCAGCTCGACCACGGCGCGCGGCAGGTTGCCAGAGTGCTCGTCGAGCTTGGCTTCGAACCGTTCGAACAGGGTGAAAGCGTCACCGGTCGCGCCGGCGAAGCCGACCAGAACCTTGTCGTGGTGGAGCTTGCGAATCTTGCGGGCGGTCTGCTTGATGATGGTCTCGCCCATCGTAACCTGTCCGTCCGAGGCCATCGCCACCTTGCCGTTCCGGCGTACGCCGATAATCGTCGTCGAATGCCATGTCTCGCTGTTCATCGGGATATTCTAGGCGTCCAGCGGCGGCTGTAAAGCGCGGGCGCGACATTCCGCGTGAGAGGCGAGTTCGTGTCGCCGAGAGTTGATGCTGCCCTAGCGAGTCAGGACGAATGCTGTGCCGCCGACGCCGTAGGCAGTCTGTCCGTCAGGCGCGAAGGTGACCGAGTACCAGCCTATGGAGATGTATCCTCGCACCAAGTTGTCCGCCGTGCGGAGGATACCGCTGCCGTCCAGACCGTAGCCGTCACCGGTGAAGTACACGTATTGGCCGTCTGGGGTCACAGCGAAACGGTGTGCATCACCGGGCAGCGCGACCCTTGCCGCAATGCTGTTGTCGGATGTCCTTACGACTGCAATCGTCGCCTCGTTGTCGCAGCCGACGTAGAGGTACGCACCATCTGGTCGGACACACATACCCCGAGTCGCAATCGGCAGGGTGGACTCGACTGCGTAGTCGGATGTGCGGACGATGTATAGCGCTTGACTGTCGTAGCACCCGACATAGACATACTGCCCGGAAGGATTGACAGTGATGCAGGATAGTTCTGACCCAAGCTGCGTCGTGTGTTCGACTGTCAGGTCCGTAGTGCGAAGCACCTGCAGAGACCCAAAAGCGTTCACGACATAGACGTGCTGGCCATCGGGCGAGACGGCGATACCGTGCGTGAGTTGGCCAATCTGGACGCTGTCGGTCACAATCATGTCGCTTGACCGAATCCGCCACAGCCACGGGTAGAAATAACCGGTTACATAAAGATATGCGCCGTCGGGTGACATCCCGAGCGGGCATCCGTCCTCGTAACCCATGTATGGAATCGTGACGATGGCGAGCGCCGTGTCTCCCGTTGGGCTCATGGCGGCAGCCGCGTCCCTTCCGGCCACGAAGTAGCGGTCGCCTGACGGGTGCATGACAATCGACATCGCCGCGATCGGGAGGTCGAATCTGCGACTGTCATACCATGGAAAGTCCGGGTCGTTGGCTACTACAGTCTTTGGCTGCGACCAGCCGGACAGCAAGTCCCACGTGTCCTTGGCCTGAACCCGGACCGAGTACGAGCCGGCCAAGACGTATTGATGCGGCGGGGACAGGAGGTGGTAGTTGGGGCCACGTCTGAAGTCGGTCCACGCCGACGTGTCGCCGTCACCCCAGTCCCACTGGCATGCGACAGCATTGCCATCGGGGTCATTCGGGTACGCCCAGCTACTGTAGGAAAGGGTGGTGAGTTGCGCGGACACGACCGTTAAGCTGTCTGGGGTGCCCCCGGTTCGATGGACATCTGTAGTGGTAGATGTAGCATCAAACCGGAGGTAACGTTTGAACACAGAGACGAAGCCACGCAAAGTCTATACGCGTGAGTACAAGATCGAGGCAG
>CAIVTL010000624.1 GCA_903908785.1 Caldifarciminota bacterium
CTATCGTCGCCCTGGAGGTCAGCTCCCGCCACTACAGCCAGGCGGGCTCGGGCAAGACCAAGATGGAAGCGACGCTCGAAGCGGCGCAGGAAGTCGCGTCCCCCATCCTTGTTTCCACCCTGGCCACGGTTATCGTCTTCCTGCCGGTGGTCTTCCTCACCGGGGTCGCGAAACTGATGTTCGTCCCGCTGACCATCACCATCGCCGTGGCCCTGTTCGGCTCCTACTTTGTATCGCGCACCGTGACCCCGCTGATGTGCTACCAGTGGCTGAAGCCGGAAAGGCCGCTCGACCGGACCGCGACCGGGCTCGGCGAGCGGCTCCGCACCTGGTTCCACGACGCAGTCGAGCGACTCGATGCCTGGTACGAACGGTCCCTGCGCTGGACCATGGCGCGCCGACGCCTCGTCCTGCTGAGTATCACCGGCCTCGCGCTCCTCTCCGCGCCGCTCTTCAAGTTCATCGGCACCGAGTTCTTCCCGGACCAGGACGAAAGCCAGTTCAGCGTGTCGCTCCGGCTTCCGGTTGGGACCCGGGTCGAAGAGACGAGCATCATCGCCGCCCAGGTGGAGCAGATTCTCCAGAAGAACGTACCCGAAATCCAGGCGATGATTACCAACGTCGGCGGGGGCGGCGGCGGCAGGAGCTCGGGAAGCCATGCCGCCTCAATCCAGGTCACGCTGGTCCCGCCCGACCGCAGGCACCGCTCGGTCGCCAAGATAGCCAACGCGGTGCGGCCCCTGCTGCAACGCATCCCCGGCGCGACGGCCTCAGTCAGCGCCGGCGGATTCCTGAGATTCCTGCTTAACTTCGGTTCCTCGGCGCCGATTGACATCCAGATACAGGGCTTCGACCTTGCGGCCGGTTCCCGCCTCGCGGCCCAGGTCGCCGGTATCGTCCGCTCGACGCCGGGAGCAACCGACGTGCAGGTCAGCCGCGAGGACAACCTGCCGGAATTGCGGGTGAGAATCGACCGGGACAAAGCCGGCGTGCTCGGCATCAGCGCCGGCGACGTCGCCAACGCGGTCAATGCCTGCATGACCGGCGCGGTCGCCTCGACCTTTACCGACACCGTCACCGGCACCGCCTGCGACGTCCTGGTCCGGCTGGACCAGCGCTTCCGTTCCAGCCCCGAAGACCTGCAGAACATCGTCCTTGCCGCCGGCGGCGGACAAGTCGTGCTGCTCGGCAACATCGCCACCGTCACCAGGGCGAACTCGCCGGTTCAGCTCGACCGGCGGAACCAACAGCGCCTCGTTGAGGTCACCGCCAACGTCACCGGCCGCGACCTCGGCAGCGTGGCCGCGGACATCGGGCGGAAGACTGACAAACTCGACCTGCCGGCCGGGTTCAGCATCGCCCAGAGCGGCAACGTCGAACAGCAGAACCGGACATTCCGTGGCCTGCTCCTCGCCTTTGCCCTCGCCATCCTGCTCGTGTACGTGGTCATGGCCTCCCAGTTCCAGTCGCTCGTCGACCCGTTCATCGTCATGTTCACGGTCCCGCTGGGAATAGTCGGCGTCCTCTGGGCGCTTTTCCTGACCAACACCACCCTGTCGGTGACTTCGTTTCAGGGCATCATCGTCATGGTCGGCGTCGTGGTCAGCAATGGCATCCTGCTCATCGACTATACCAACCGGCTCCGGGCAAAAGGCCTGCCGCTGCGGGAAGCGGTCGTGACCGCCGGCCGGACCCGGCTGAAGCCTATCCTGATGACGTCGCTTGCGACCGTTCTCGGCATGATACCGATGGCACTCGGGCTCGGCGGCGAATCAACGCAGGCGCCGCTGGCGATAGCGGTAATCGGCGGCCTCACCGTGTCCACCGCGTTCACCCTTTTCTTCGTGCCAAACCTCTACACGCTCGTCGAAGAGCGCTTCAAACGGCAGCCGGCAGCGGCTACCAACCTGTAACTCGCAACTCGCGCGCTCGGTGCGCGTGCTCCGAATCCGGCTCGGGGCCTCAGCCCCGCTTGATAAAAGGGTTGTCGTTCTTGCCGCGCAGCTTGCGCACAAGAATCGCGATCCCGGCCGCAATCGCGGCCGCGACCACCAAGAGCAGCGGCCAGTAAACTACCCAGACCGCGCCTGCGTCGCTCACTTGCCCGCCGCGCCAGACAGGTCAGATTTCATGGAGCAATGCTAGTTCAACCAGCCTCACTGTCAACTATCAGCCGCAACTCGTAACTCGTAACCCGTAACTCGTAACCCGCAACTCGTAACCCCATCTTGTAGTTTGAGATTTGGGATTTCCCGCAGCTGGTGCGGGCGTCATGCCGCCTCTTGACATCGCTCGGAAACGTGGGTGCGTCCCGGGTGTCGCAGTGTCTACCGGTTCTTTAGCAGCCGACTGATGCGTTTGGCCAGCGCTACGATGGTCAGTATCGGCGGGTTCCCGAGCGACTTGGGCAGGATCGTCGCGTCGGCAACGTACACATTATCGGGCAGCCTGGGGCTGTGCATAGTCTGGGCCTCAGCCGGAGTCAGCGGCAGGGAGCATCCGGGGTGCCCCGCGTTCATGACGCCCAGAAAGGTCCGACTCCGGTCGATTCCTACCCGACCCAGCACCGCCATGCAGATTTCGGTCGCCTTGCGCAGTGCCGCACGGTCGTCGACCGTCAACGGCTTGGATACACGCTTCCGAGTCACCGCTCCCTGATCCGCTTCAGCCAGCTTGACCATCAAGCTCACTATGTTACCGATGGGATAGTGCCAGGCGCGATGGAAGAAGAAGCTCAGGTAGTCGAAGTAGGGCGAAAGAATGTAGC
>CAIVTL010000625.1 GCA_903908785.1 Caldifarciminota bacterium
AGTTCATAGATGCCGGCGCGGCCACGGTAGCCACGCATGGAGCAGGCCGGGCAGCCGGCACCGCGTGCGAATTCCTTCCCGGCCGCGATTCCCAGCCGGGCGAGCACTTCCGCCTCCGGGGTATAGGACGTCCGGCAGCGGTCGCAGATGCGGCGCACCAGTCGCTGGGCAAGGATGGCAATCACGCCGGAGGAAATAAGGAAGGGTTCCACGTTCATGTCGATCATGCGGGTGAGCGCGCCGGCAGCGTCGTTGGTGTGCAGGGTGGAGAGGACGAGGTGGCCGGTGAGGGCTGCCTGGAAGGCGATTTCGGCGGTTTCGGCGTCGCGGATTTCGCCGACGAGGAGGAGGTCAGGGTCTTGTCGAAGGATGGAGCGAAGCCCGGCCGCGAAAGTGATCCCGGCCTTGGGGTTGATCTGGCATTGGCGGATCATCGGGAGGTGGTATTCGACCGGGTCTTCGAGGGTGATGATGTTCTTCTCGATGGTGTTGAGTGCTGCGAGTGCGGCGTACAGGGTGGTGGTCTTGCCGGAGCCGGTCGGGCCGGTGACGAGGATGATGCCGTGGGGCTGGCGAAGGGCGTTCTCGAACTGAGTGGCGGTCCGCGGGTCCATGCCGAGGTCGGGCAGTTTGAGCTGGCCCGAGGTTTTGTCAAGGAGACGCATGACGAGGTTCTCGCCGTAGATGGTCGGAAAGGTGGACACACGTACGTCCACCTGCCGGCCACGCCACGAGAAGTCGAAGCGGCCGTCCTGGGCCCGGCGTTTGTCCGAGATGTCCATGCCGGAGAGAATCTTGATGCGCGAGACCACGGTCGCGTGCAGGCGGAGCGGGAACCGGCCGGACTCTTTCAAGATTCCGTCGATGCGAACCCGGACCCGGAGGACGTCGGCTTCGGGCTCGACGTGAATGTCTGACGCGCGTTCGGAGCTCGCTTGTTCGAGCAGGCCGTTGACGAACCTGATGACCGGTGCTTCACCGGCAAGTTCCTCGATGCTCTTGCTGGTTTCTTCCGACTCGATGTAGCGGAGGGCCTCGTCGGCCTCGGCGTCCATGGCCGCGCCCTCCACCGCCAGGGTCTGGCTGTCGCGGTAGTGCTCGACGACGACGTCGTGGATCGCATCCGGGTCGGCCAGCAGCGGGGTGATCTCGATGCCGAGAGCATGGCGCAACTGGTCGAGAGCGCCGATGTCGTCCGGGCTGGCCATCGCGACGGTGAGTGTCGTACCGACCTGGTAGAGCGGGACGACCTGGAGCCGGTGAGCAAGTTCGGCCGGTATCAGGCTGAGCAGGCCCGGGTCCACGATGTAGTTGGCAAGGTCGATGTAGGGGACGTTGATTTCCGTCGACAGCAGCCGGTACAGCTGGTCGCGGGGGATGACGCCCCGGCGCAGGACTACCTCAGCCAGCGGGCTCTCAGTCTTGACCGCCTCGTGGTTCAGGTCGGCAAGCTGGGTCTCGCTGACGCCGGCGTGATTACGCAGCAGTTTCTGTAGCTGGAACTCGTTCATTGGCAGCTCCGTGTCCGTTGAGGAGCCGGCGGACTTCGGCCAGCAGTTCGTCGGCGCGGAAGGGTTTGAGAAGATGGGCGTCGGCGCCGAGCGCGGCGCCGGTGGCGCGATCCTGGGGTTGGGACCGGGCGGTGAGAAGTATGACCGGTATCCGGCTGTACCGCTGGTCGCGCTTGATCATCGCGCATACGCCGAAGCCGTCGATGCCGGGGAGCATTACGTCGAGAATGACGAGGTCCGGCGGGCTCGACCGGATATGGTCGAGCGCTTCCATCCCGTTGATGGCGGTCTGCACTTGATACCCGGCGGTTTCGAGCCGCGCCTGGAGGACCATGCGGATGTCCTCTTCGTCGTCGACAATCAGGACGACGGGCACACGCTCTGAAGACATCGGTTCAGGCCTTTCGGGTCAGGGAGTCGCGAGTTGCGAGTTGCGAGAGGCGAAAGGCGGGCAGGGAATTGTGAATTGTGAATATTGCACAGTGAAATCCGAATTCGCTTTTCACAGTTCTCAATTCACTATTCACTATTCTTCCTTTTGGCCAGGTACAGCCGGATTTTGGCAATCAGCTCGTCGGCGGAGTAGGGCTTGCGGATGTAGTCGTCTGCGCCTAGCTCCAGGCACTTCCGTTCCAGGTCTCGGGACTGGGAACTGGAGGCTGAGAATATGATGATTGGCACGTTGCTGGTGTCGGGGTCGGACTTGAGCACTTTGCATACCTGGTACCCGTCCATCTTCGGCATGCGGAGGTCAAGGAGCAGGAGGTCGGGTCGTCGGACGCGGAATCGGGCAATCGCCTCCGCGCCGTCTTCGGCCGTTTCTACCTCGAATCCGTTGACCTCAAGGCGCGTTCTGGCCACGAGCGATACGTCGGCCTCGTCGTCGGCCAGAAGGATGAACGGCCGGGCCGCGGGAGTTGCGAGAGGCGAGTTGCGAGAGGCAAGTGGGGCGGAATCACGTGGCATTGTCGGACTTCCCTTCTTCGTTACCGGGGTGAAGCGGAAGAGTGAAGCAGAAGGTCGTGCCGGTGCCTTCCCGGCTCTCGAACCATATGCGGCCGTGGCTCATGGCCACCATCTGCCGGGTCAGGGCGAGACCGAGCCCGGTGCCCGCGGGGCGACCCCGGTCCTGGTGGTGCACCTGGTGGAACTTCTCGAATATCCGGGACTGCTCGGCCAGCGGGATGCCGATGCCCGTGTCCTGCACACTGACGCGGACATTCTCGCCGTCAGCCACGGCGGCTATGGTGATAGTGCCACGGTCGGTGAACTTGAGTGCGTTGTTGACCAGGTTGGTCAGGATTCGACGGACCAGGCGGTCGTCGGCATAGACGAGTACCGGCGCGTCAGGCAGCGCCGACTCGAGAGCAAGGCCCTTTTCATGAGCGAGGACGCGGAACGTGTCGGCGATTTCATTGACCACGCGGAAGAGGTCGAGCCGGGCCGGCCGGAAGTCAACTCTCCCCGCCTCGATCTTGGACAGGTCGAGCAGGTCATTGATGAGTTCACCGAGTCGGTTGCAGTTGCGGTGGGCAAGCTTGAGGAACCGCGTTTGCTGGTCGTTCGTCGGACCGAGCGAGCCGTCGGCAATCAGGTTGATGCCTTCGGATATGGCAGTGAGCGGGGTGCGCAGTTCATGCGAGACCATCGACACGAAGTCATCCTTGGCCCCGGTGAGCTTCACAAGTTCGGCGTTGGTTTGTTCAAGCTCCGCGGTCTGGACGGCGAGCTGCGCCTGGCGAACGGTCAGTTCCCGGTTCAACGCTTCAAGCTGGTGGCTCTTGGCGTCGGAGTCCTCCTGCGCCTGCTTGATTTCGGTGAAGTCGGAGTACATGGCGACGAACGAGACGATGGTCCCGTTGTCATCAGCCAGCGGGGCGACCGTGGTCTCCTGATAGTGCGGGCGTCCGTCGGCGTCGACATGGCGGTGCTGCACGCGTGTCGTATCACCGCCGACCAGGCAACTGGCAATCGGACAGACCTCGCCGTGAAGCTGGCACGGCGTGACCCGGCTGTGAATCACTTCGTGGCATTTGCGTCCGACCACGGCATGGGGACTGCAGCGGAAGAACCGGGCGAAGGCCGGATTCGCGCGCTGGATGACAAACTGGCTGTCAATGATGGCCACGCCGCCGGCCAGGTTGTCGAATATCGCCTCGAAGTACTGACGGTCCTGGCGGCATTCGGTCTCCGACTGCCGCCGCGCCGTGATGTCGGTCAGCAGCGCGAAGGCAAGCTCGGGGGAGTCGCCGACGAGGAATGACGACAGCTCATACCAGGTTGGGTTCCCGGTCTGGGAGTCGAGCCGCAAGTCGGTCGTGGCGGCGCGGTCATGCTTGAGCTGTGTCAAGTGGTCGGCCACGGCCTCGGGGCCGCTCTTTCCGAGCAGCGCGAACACCGAAGTACCGTTCACGTCGGCGTCCGCGAGTCCGGCCAGCCGGGCAAAGGCAGTGCTCGCGACCGCGACCTGGCCGTTGTCGGGGAGAGTAGGCGAAGGCCGGAACCGGGGATCCGTCGAGCAGCCGGGCGAGGCTGGCGAGCCGGCCGGTCGCGCGTTTCCGGGTCCGTTTCGCGAGGGCACGTTCGATCAGAAGGAACAGACGGTCGATGTCGTAGGGTTTCTCGAGGTAGCCGAAGGCGCCGAGGTTGAGGCAATGGACCGCGGTGTCGAGTGAGGCGTGGCCGGTGAGGATGATGACTTCGGTGCGGGGAGAGTGCCCCCGGATGCGGGCGAGAACCTCGACGCCGGAGATGTCCGGGAGTTTCATGTCGACGATTGCGAGGTCAACCGGCGCACGGCGTGCGGCCTGCGTTCCTTCTCCGCCGGTCGAGGCGGTCAACGTATGATAGCCGCGGGTGCCCAGGATGTCGGCGAGTGTGTCGGCAAACGCCGATTCATCATCAATGATGAGAATCGTCGGTGGGGGCAGGGGCGGCGTGCCCGGCTCGATGGCGCCGGCTCCGTCGGTAGCAGCTCCGGTGCCGTCAATCGGCGGATTCGGTGGACAGGAATTCAGGGGTGGGTCCCCGCCCGGGCGCGGTCCCGCCGCCAACTCCTTGTCCATTTGTGCCGACACGTTCTATCTCTGTGTCACCAGCATTATGGTGATGGCGAGGTTCGCCACCACCGCCAGCGTTGAGATGACCGGCAGGTTGCGGTTGAACCGGCTCCAGAACGACTCGGGTACGAGTACCACGTCGCCGGACGCAATGAAGAAAGGCTCGCCGGACGCGGCGATTCGGCTGATGTTCAGGCGGCGTCGGGTCCGGTCGCGTTCCCTCAGCAGCACGATGCCGTTCAAGTCGGCGCCCGATGTCGGGCCGCCCGCCTGAGAGAGCAGTTCGAACAGGTCGGGCGAACCTTCCAGGTAGTACTGCCCCGGTCTTGCGACTTGTCCCCACACGGCGGCGCGTACCGCCAGTTGCTGGGGTTGGGTCGCGTCACCGGGGGACTGAGCCATCGCTGCCGCCAGCATCCCGACGGCCGCCAGAATGGCGACGATTCGTATCATTTCTGCTTCCTCGCTTCCTGTAAAGTGCTTCCGGGGGAGTAGTGAATTGTGAATGGTGAGCCCCGGACTACGGATTCGGGTTTCACAATTTCCAATTCACTATTCTTCCCGGGAATGGACATCAGTACTACTAGTGTCTCCAGTTCGTCAGCGTCAGCGAACTCCCGACTGTCACAAACCCCTGGGCCTGGTACGAGTGCGCGACCGGAGTGTCGGCGGAATGGATGGTCAGTTCGGCAAGGCCGACACCGGCGTTCCGGAACTGCCGGAGCGAATCCGTTACCAGGCGGCCGGCGACGCCGTTGTGCCGGTATTCGGCAATCGTGGCGACCATGTCAATCGAACCGACGCTGAAGCCCAGAAACGGCGACGTGTCGGTGCGGACGTGCTCGGCCAGCAGACCGACCGGCCGGCCGTGGTCACTGGCCAGGAACAGGCTGTGCTCGTGCGCATAGGATTTGAGCCAGTCGCGGTGGACCCGGGTGGCGGTGCTGCGCGACATTCCGGAGTCCCACCCCAGGAAACCGCTCGGAATCTCGACCGGCGTGCGGTCAAGCATCCGGTCGATGTCGTTGGCGTTCACCGACGCGATGTCGTAGTCGCCGCCGGCGGCGCCGATGTCGGTGTCGGCGTCGGCAAGCTGGCGCGCCATCAAGAGCGAGGTCTGCGTGGCGGCGAAGCCGAGCCGTTCGAGCGCGTTGATGCTGGTCAGGTCCGAGTACGGAATCTGCGCGACCGTGCACGTATTGCCGGGAATGGAGCGCAATGCCTCCTGCAGCAACAGGGTCTTGACAATCATCTGCGCCTCCGGCTTGCCCAGCGCCATGATGTGGGAAATACGATAGGCCTGGGTTTTCAGTTCGCGCGAGGCCCAGTGATCGGCACTCACCGCACACATGCCGATCGGCCTTCCGCCCAGGCAATAGGTCTTTACTATGCCACCTTTCTCGATAGTCTTGGCAATCTGGCTCCTCATGTAGTCCATCAGGTTGCCGGCAGTCGGTCCGGCCAAGGCCCAGCCGTATGGCTTAAATGGATAGGAGTCCAGCAATTCACTCACCGGATCGGACCGGTCTAAGGTCAGAAGCTCTGCAAACATTGTCCACCCCCTCATAGTTCACTAGCTAACACCCTCAGTCGTTGTTCGGAGCGACCGCTGTGAGTCGGCTGCGAATTCCTGCATCCCATACGGTCGTTCATATCCACCCTATCTGACATGAACAGATGCAGGGTTCATTCCAGTTGCCTGCATGGTCGAACTGGATGCTAAGTGCTTGTGCCGGAACGATTTGGCGCAAACTGCCGACGGCGACGGACGCCAGCGGTCCGCGTCGTCCAAGGGTCGCACGCAGGATATCGCCTTGATGCGGCGTCGCTTACCTGCTGCGACGGAGCCCCGGGCGGACCGTTCCACGAGATCCCCGCCGAGCGGTGAGCCCCGGTATTCCGCATCCGTCCAGAGTCGGTCCTGGCTGCGGCAGGCCCGCCAGCGCTTGACATTGAGGCTGAACGATGGTAAAACTGAAGCATGAAGATGCTCTTATTCACGGCCCCGCGGACGGCGGCTTCGTGACCGTGCGAATTCCGTTCAAGCTGCTGACGTTCAACGTCCACAATCTCGGTCGGGCGGACAACTCCGATAGCCGGACGTACAAGGCGAAGATTGAGTACCTGGCCGACGTGCTGGGGCGGCTTGACACGGACGTGGCCGTGATTGACGAGGTGCGCGAGCCGGAGAGCTTCGACGAACTGGCCGACCGGCTCGGAGCGTACGCGCACCGCTTCCTCGGCGACGCGCCGCCGGCCAACCGGAAGATTCAAATCGGCATATTGTCCAAGCTGCCGATACTCGAGCAGGGGCAGTGGCGTGAGTTCCCGGCCGCCTTGCCCGGGCCCGAGGGCGAGGCGATGCGGCTCGGGTTCCGGCGCGTGATGCCATGGCTCCGGCTGGAACTGCCGAACGGCGAGACCCTGATGGTCGTTGCCGTCCACCTGAAGTCGCGGCGAGCCGCGGTCGAAGAGGTTCCGGAAGCCGAAACGCCCCGGCGGCGCCGCCTGCTCGGCCGAGCGCTCTCCAACCTCATCCGGATAGCCGAGGCCGCGGGACTGCGGTGTCTGCTTGATGAGGCGATGGACCGGAAGGCGGCCGACCACTACGTCGTGCTCGGCGACTTCAACGACACTCCGCATTCGACCGCGGTCAGCCTCGTCACGGGTTTGGAGGACGAGGAAGGCAGCGAGCTGGTCCAGAGCGAAGAGCGCCGGCTGTTCCAGACCTCGTGGCGGGTTCCTCTGGAACGGGCGTTCTCATACGTCGGTCGCGGCCAGCGTCACCTATTCGACCACATCCTCGTGAGCCAGCGGCTCTCACTCGGCCTTGTTGCCGCCGGAATCGAGAGCCAGCTGCTCGAAGCCGAGCGCAGGCTGCACAGCGACCATCCGGAAGGTTACCCGCGGTCTGACCACGCTCCGGTCTGGGCTGCATTCGAACTGCCGTCGCACACCTGAGCAGAGCCGGTGTCCGCGTCGGAGCCTGCGGGTGCCGGCGGGGAAGCTTATGCCCCGTGGCGCTTGACAGCGGCCCCGGCAGCCGGTCATAATTGTAGCCTGACCGAGGCGCAAAAGGAGCAAATGATGCGGAAAGCACTCGTACTGACCGTGATACTGACAGCCGCCCTCACGTTCCTCGTCTCCTGTAAGAAGAAGCAGGACGTCGAGGCGGACAAGGCGGCAGTGAGGGAACTGGTCGACAAGGACTCGACTCACTTCGGCGGAAGCACGTCGCACGACTCGACCGGCGGGTTCTTCATGGACGGCGATACCGCCGTACTCTGGTGGAGGAGTGAGCAGACCCACGACCCGGCGCCGGGAATTGAGGTCGGCATATCGGCTGACTCGGCCTGGGTTGATTTCTCCCAGCACAATTACGGATACTTCCACGTGCTGGCCTTGCCACCGGGCGAGACCCTGCAACTCTGGAACAAGCCGCTCTCGGAGAACACCCACCTGCGTGCCATCTACCTCCGGACCGGCAAGAATACCGACACTGAACGCGGCTGGACACTCAACAAGGTATCGCTCTTCACCGGCCGGTCCGACTCGACCCACTCCGTGAAGATAGACAGCCTGACGATTACCAGCTCGCTGCGCAACATCCTGATTACCGACCCGCTCAACGTGTTCTACAACATCGATACGATGGTCACCTTCACCCCCGGCGAGTCGCTGACCATCAAGCTGTACACCAACGCCACCTCCGGCAAAGCCTTCCTTCACACCTTCATGCTGTTCTGGCCGTTCTATATTCGCGTGCCGTTCACCGACATGGGCAACGGCGTCTTCCAGGGCGACTGGCATGCGCCGGTTGTGCAGTCAATCAGGTTCGCCATCTTCGACCTCATGGAGCGTTCGACCATCTACGGCGCGGGTATGCCCTACGACTACAACGGCTGGCTCCTGCCGTACAAGATACACACGGCGGACTAGCCCGAAAACAGTCAGCAGCGCGCGGGAGCGGCATCACGCCGCTCCTGTCGCATTACGGACCGGCAAAGCGCTGGTGAATGGGGGAGGGATTCCCATCGTTGAGCGACCCGACCCGCAACCAGACAGGGGACAAGGTCGGAAGCAGGCCAAGACCCCGTCCGCGGATACGGCCAGAAGCATCGACGACAAAACGCCAAGTCGCCCGCGCAAGCCGCTGTTCGTCCTATCTGTCCCATCCGTCCTATTGGTCCAACTCGTCGTGCAACGCAGCAAGCGAAGCTAGCAGCCATAAGAAAGCCGCACGACCCAACCGCACCCGCGTCCCGCCACGGAATCACGAAGAGCCTGCCGCACGCCCCGCGCCCAGGCCCGCGACCCATCGCGCGACCAGAGATTGGCATCACGGTTCCAGAGTTCGTCCCAGTGATTGACCCGAAGGTCGTCTCAGATGTCGTCGTCAGGGTGATTCCGGCGACGACCCACGAGACTAAGCAGGAGACGACCGTAGGGACGACCGGCGAGACGACCACAGAGACTACCCTTACGACGACCCCGGTGACCTATCCTTAGACGATTCAAGGGATTACC
>CAIVTL010000626.1 GCA_903908785.1 Caldifarciminota bacterium
GATGCTGTCGAACCAGACGCCGGAACAGGCCATCAACAACATCCCGCGCTATTCCACAACGATAGTGAACGCCACCAGCGCGATCTACCCGAACAGCGCTCAGCCGCTCGAAGTCGGCAAGAAGTATGCGTGGCGCGTCCAGGCCCGGGACAAGAACAACGTCCCGATTGGCGACAACGAGGGCAAGAGCGAGGTGTTCGAGTTCCAGGTCAAGACTAATGTCCCGCCGCCTCCGCCCCCGCCGCCGCCCCCCCCGCCCAATCCCGCGCCCGCGGGTGAAGGGAGCATCGACTCGCTGCTGCTGCAGTCCGGTGTAGCCTACATCAAGAGCTTCGTTGGCCAGATGACCCCGGACGGCAGCGACTTGGACCTGAACGGCTTCGCGACCATGCATATCAGCGCGCTAGGAGGAAACGAGGTGACCTCGTGCGCAGTGACGAACCTGAAGGTCACTTTGAACCCGACGTCGCCGTTCAACTCCACCGTCAAATCGGGCACGGTAGACCAGGCAGTCCAGAACGGTACACTATTCGCCTGGCGTAACAACTTCATCGGCGTGACCCACGTGCGTTTCAGCGCCGGGCAAGCGGACCCGGTGACGATTGACGCCCAGGTGAACCTGCCCAAGGTCGGCGTTTCCCTGACGGCGAATGGTCTGGCGCTGGCGACGACAGGCATCAAGCCGACGACGCAGGCGACGGCGCAGGAGTTCGCGCGCTGGGGAACGGACTTTGCCGTCAGCAGCATAACCGTCGGCGACAGCACCAGTGTCGGTTACGCCATCCTGGGCGGAACCCTGAAGCTGAAGCTCGGTTCGTCCGAGCAGAACCTGGGGCCGTTCAGCGGGCTTGAGTTCAATTCCGCGGGCAGCATCCACGGCTCTTTCGACATCGACAACTTCGCCCTGATTCCGGGCAAGACCTACCTGCGCCTGACCAAGTGCCTCTTCACGGTAAACAACGGCACCGACTGCCTCGAGTTCGACGGCCTTTGCGGCGGCCTGCCCAGCCCGATGGACAAAATCCTTTCCGCCAGCCAGCCGTTCTCACTTCTGCTCGATGCTGACGGGAACGTGAAAGTCAACGCCGCGCTCATCAATGAGTTTTCGTCCCGTGGCAAGGGCAATGACGCGAGCGAGTTCAACATCCCGGCGGTCGGCATCGCACTGGACCTGACCTACCTGGGCGTGGACTGGAAGACCGGGCCGGGCGGCGGCTGGTGTCCGGGATTGACCATGGCGATGGACGTCTACTTCCCGACTACCCAGGGTGACAAGCGCGTGGCCGTCGGCGAGCTGCAGGGCGGGCAGGTTGTTAATGGCATCCAGATTGACAATGCCGGGAGTCTGAACTGGCCGGCAATTGACTTAAGCCCGATGGGTAACTCGTCGCTCCTCATCGGCGAACTGCTCGAAGTTCCGTTCTCGGCACTTTCGCTGGTTACCAACTCGCCGCTGAAGATCCAGTTCAGCGGCCCGCTCTCGCTGCACGTGCCGGGCGTGAGCGGCAGTGTGAAGGTTGACGACGCCGCAATCGACCTGGACGGGAACATCACCTTTCTGGGCGGCCTGAACCAGGCTGAATTCACGCTGCTCGACGCCTTTTCCGTTTCCGTCCAGCAGATAAGTTGGAGCAGCAAGCCGAGCTCCGTGACGTTCAAGAAGGATTGCACCGCCGGCAGCGGCACGTCGCGCAAATTCAGCCAGGCGGATACGACCGTCACGGTGGACAGCTACTTCCAGATGACCGGCAGCGCGTTGAACATCGGGCCGGGAGGCGTAATCGCTTCGGGCACGGTGGACAAGTTCCTGGTCTATCGCAGCGGCAGCATCCGCCGGGTGCTGATGATTGGGGCTGAAGCGAATGTCTACGAGATGGTGCTTGCTGCCTCATTCGACTATGTGTCGGACGGCTCCGCGAACGACGTGGTGCGCTGCGCCGGCAGCTTGGACGTGCCCAACGTCTGTAGCTTCGTGGCGGTGGGCAAGTTCGGCACCGTAAACAACCAGAGTTCCTTCGGCCTGTTCGTGGCCGCGCAGGGGCTGAACATGCCTCTGATTCCGGGTATTCTGTACCTGGAGGACGTCGGCGGCGGCTTCTTCTACAATCCTGAGCCGGAGGATATCCAGACGGTGAAGTTGACCTGCGATCTCGACCCGAATCTGACGAACAGCATCGCGGTCTCGCCGCCGGGCAACCCCGGCGACCCGGGTGCGTTCGCGCTGTTCCTCTACGGTGCGGTGTCGGTGGTCAGTCCGGA
>CAIVTL010000627.1 GCA_903908785.1 Caldifarciminota bacterium
ACCCGGGCGCGCGCGCCGGGCGGCTCGTTCATCTGGCCGTAGACGAGCACGGTCTTGTCGAGCACGCCCGAGCGCAGCATCTCACCGTAGAGGTCGTTGCCTTCGCGGGTGCGCTCGCCGACGCCGCCGAAGACCGAGATGCCGCCGTGTTCGGCCGCGATGTTGCGGATGAGTTCCTGGACGATTACAGTCTTGCCGACGCCCGCGCCGCCGAACAGGCCGATTTTGCCGCCGCGCGGGAACGGGGCGAGCAGGTCAATCGCCTTGATGCCGGTCTCGAAGATGCGGATTTCGACGTCCTGCTCCGCGAGCGTAGGCGGGGGACGGTGAATGGGGTAGGATTTGTCGGTGGTAATCGGGCCCTTGTGGTCAATCGGCTGGCCGAGCACGTTCATCATCCGGCCGAGCGCGGCGCGGCCGACCGGAACCGACACGCCGGCGCCCGTGTTCTCGACCGCGAGGCCGCGGGCCAGGCCTTCGGTGGGGCCGAGCGCGATACAGCGCACCGCACCTTCGCCGAGATGGGCCATCACTTCCAGCACGGTGTCGCGGACCTTGAGCGCGGTGTAGAGCGTGGGCAGGTGCCCGGACTCGAAGTCAACATCGACGACCGGGCCGACAATCTGCACAAGGCGGCCATTCGTCGCGACCGACTTCTCGGTCTTCACGTAGTCAGGTGACTGGGGCAAGTGTTAGGACCTCCCTAGAGAAGCGGACTGAGAAGTCAAAAGCCAAAAGTCAAAAGCCAAAAGCCAAAACGCGGAGCGGGTCCGGAACTTCTGACTTCTAGCTTCTAGCATCTGACTTCTGACTTCGCCCTGTCTCTCATACGGTAAGTGCTTCGGTGGTACCGACGATGTCGGCGAGTTCGCGAGTGATCGTGCTCTGGCGCAGCCGGTTCGCTTCGAGGGTGAGGTCGGAAATCATCCGGCGCGCGCTGACCGAGGCTTGTTCCATCGTTACCATCCGCGCGGCGTGTTCGCTTGCGTCCGCCTCGAGGAACGCCTGCCGGACCGCGGTGCGAACGTAGAGCGGCATCAGGCGGTCGAGGATTTCTCCGGGCTCGGGTTCGAAGATGGGTTCGGCCGCAGACGGTTCCGGCCTGGGCATGATGGGCAGGATGCGGCGTACCACCGGCCGGTTGCCGGTTGCCGAACGGAACTCGGTGAAAAGAAAATAGACGCGTACCGCGTCGCGGTCGAGATAGGCGTTGATGACGGTGTCGGCGACGTCGGCAACGTCCGGCTCGGAGAGCGGCCGGTGGTGGTGCAGGGTCTCGCGGATGACGCGGGCGCTGGTGTGGGGCGAGAAGTGGCGGATGCGGCGACCCGCGGTGACGAAGTAGAGTTTCTCGCGGCGTCGGGTCGAGATGAACTCGGCCGCGGCCCGCGTGATGTTGGCGTTGTACGCCCCGCACATGCCGCGGTCCGCGCCGATGGCCAGCAACAGGTAGCAGTCGCCCTCGCGCACGTCGAGGAGCGGATGGGAAACGCGGCCCGAGGCAGCGAGGTCGCGTACGAGCGCGATCAGCGCGTTCGTGTACGGCCTTCCGCCGAGGGTCGCGGTGCGGGCGCGGACGAGGCGCGCCGCCGAGATTTTCTGCATCGCGTCCACGGTCCGCTCGATGTTGCGGACCGTGCGGATGCGGCGCCTAAGCTCTCGGGTGTTCGTCATAGGTAACGGTATGGCGGAACGCGGCCACGAGCTGCTCCAGTTCGGTCAGCGCGTCGGCGGCGTGCTGCGGGTCGAGCAGGAGCGGGGCGAGGCGCGCGCGGTGCGGCTCGTAGTACGCGTAGAGGGCGGTTTCGAACTCCCGGATGCGCGGGGTCGGGACGTCGTCGAGGACGCCTGAGACCCCGGCCGCGACGATGAGTATTTCCTTGTCCACTGGCAGGGGCTGGCCCGCGTCCTGCTTCAGGACCTCGGTCAGCTTCTCGCCGCGCAGGAGCTGCCGGCGTACGCTCTCGCCCAGGTCGGCGCCGAACTGGGCAAAGGCGGAGAGTTCACGGTACTGGGCAAGGTCGAGTCGGAGCCGGCCCGCGACCTTGCGCATGGCCGGGAGCTGAGCCGTGCCGCCGACGCGCGACACCGACAGACCGACGTTGATGGCGGGCCGGATGCCGGCGTAGAACAGGCTGGGCTCGAGGTAAATCTGGCCGTCGGTTATCGAGACGACGTTGGTTGGGATGTAGGCGGAGAAGTCGCCGGCCTGGGTTTCGATTATCGGCAGCGCGGTCATCGAGCCGCCGCCGCGGGCGTCCGAGAGCCGGGCCGCGCGTTCGAGCAGCCGCGAGTGGAGATAGAAGACGTCGCCCGGGTAGGCTTCGCGGCCCGGCGGCCGGCGCAGCAGCAGGGACAACTGGCGGTAGGCGACCGCGTGCTTGGAAAGGTCGTCATAGACGATGAGCACGTCGCGGCCCGCGTACATGAATTCCTCACCGATGGCGCACCCGGCATAGGGCGCGATGTACTGGAGCGGCGCCGGGTCGTTGGCGGTCGCCGAGACCACGACCGTGTAGTCGAGCGCGCCGGCACGGGTGAGCTTCTCGATGGTGCGGGCAACCGCGGCCTGCTTCTGGCCGATGGCGACGTAGATGCAGACCGTGTTTTCCTCGCGCTGGTTGACGATGGCGTCAACCGCGAGCGTGGTCTTGCCGGTCTGGCGGTCGCCGATGATGAGCTCACGCTGGCCCCGGCCGATGGGGATTACTGCGTCAATCGCCTTGATGCCGGTGTGGAGCGGCCGGTTCACCGGCTGGCGGTCAATCACGCCGGGAGCGGGCGATTCGATGGGGCGGTGACGGTCGGTCGCGGGCGCTTCGCGTTCGTCGAGCGGCTGCCCGACCGGGTTGAGGACGCGGCCGAGCAGGGCCGGGCCGACCGGCACCTCGAAGACCCGGCCGGTGCGCCGGGCCTCATCGCCTTCCTTGATGGCGGAGAAGTCGCCGAGCACCGCGGCGCCGACGGTCTCGCGGTCGAGGTTCAGCACGATGCCGTAGACGCCGGACGGGAACTGGAGCAGCTCGCCGACCATGGCCTTATCGAGGCCATAGAGCCGCGCGATACCGTCGGCGACCTGCAGCACGTAGCCGACTTCGTCCACTTTGAGCTCGGAACGATAGCCCTCGATCTGCTCCTTGATGAGGCGGATGACGTCGTCGTTCTTCATGCGGCGCGCAGCCTTTCCCCAAGCGCGGTGAGCCGGGCCTTCAGGCTGGCGTCGAGCACCCGGTCGTCAACCAGGACCCGGACGCCGGCGATGAGCGAGGGGTCGAGCACGACCTGCAGGACGGCGCGGCGGTCGAAATACTGTTCGAGCGCGGAGCCGAGCGCGGCCGTGTCTTCCGGTGTCAGTTCGGCCGCGGTGCGGACTTCAACCTTGATGACGCCGGCCTCCTGCCTTGTCATCTGCCGGAAGTGCCGGCTGATGTCGGTGAGCAGCGTGATTTCGCGGTCGGCGATGAGCGAAGCCACGAGCCGGCGGACGAGCTCGGTCTCCGCGGCGCCGCCAAGCAGGTTGACCTTTGCAGCCTCGCTGATGCGCGGATGGTTAATGATGCGCTGGACCTCGGGCGCGGCGCGGAGTACCGCGTTGAGGCGGGCAATGTCCGCGGCCACCGGCTCAAGCTCGCCGGTGCGTTGGGCGGCCCGGAACAGGGCGGTTGCGAGCCGCCACGCTGCATCAGCCATGCTTCAACTCCGTTACGAATTCGTCCACGAGCCGGTGCTGCACCTGCGCGTCTATCGACTGCTTCAGCGCCTTCTCGGCAATCAGCAGCGAGAGGGCGACGGTTTCGGCCCGCAGGTCGCGGATGGCGCGGACCCGCTCCTCGGCAATCTGGCGGCCGGCGTTGTCGAGCAGCCGCCGTGCCTCGGCCTGGGCCTCCTGCAGAATCTGCTCGCGGGTGCGCTTGCTTTCGTCGTTCGCCACCTGGAGCAGTCGTCGGGCCTCGGTGTCAATCTCGGCCAGCCGCTGGTCGATTTGGGCCCGCAGTTGCTCGGTCGATTCCCGGTTCTTGCGGGCGCTCTCAATGTCCTGTTCGATGGCGTAGCGCCGCGCCTCCATGAACTTGGCCAGCGGCTTCCACAGGAAGCGCCAGAGCAGGAACACCGCGACCAAGAAAGTCCCGAGCTGGACCAGCAACAGTACCGGGTCGATACTGACCACGTTACTTCAGAAAGTGCGACGCGCTCGGGTTCGCGAAGATGAGAATCAGGGCGATAACCAGCACGTAGATTGTCAGCGATTCGATGAAGCCGAGGCCGATGAGCAGGACGGTCTGGATTTTGCCGGAAGCCTCGGGCTGGCGGGCGATGCCTTCCAGCGCCTTGGCGACCGCGTTGCCCTGGCCGATGCTGCCGCCGAACGCGGCGATGGCGAGCGCGAGCGCGGCGACCGACTGGGTCACGGTGAAGAACGTTGCCGCCGGGTCGGGGCTCGCGGCCTGGGCCAGTGCCAGCCCGGCCGTCGCCGCCAGGCCGGCAATCAAGTAACGTTTCATGCTGCTGACTCCTTTATTCGTGCGCCTGCATGGCGCTGCCAATGTAGAATACCGAAAGCACCGTGAATACGAACGCTTGGATTACCCCGATGAGCAGGCCAAGCAGGATGATGAGCGGCCGCAGTGCCAGCGGCACAATAATCAACGTCATGTTCATGACACCGCCGGCAGAGTATAGCGTAACCACGAGTAATGCAAGGATGGCGAGGAGAATCTCCTTGGCCATCAGGTTGCCGAAGAGACGGAACGAGAGTGAGAGCGGCCGCGCGAACTCGCCGATTATCTCAATGACGAACATCAGCGGCTTCAACCACCACGGCACGCCGGCCGAGAAGTGGGCCAGGTATTTGAAGAAGCCCTGCTTCCTGATGCCGAAGAAGTGCGTGCTGCTGAAGGTTACCAGGGCGAGTGCGGCGGTCGTGTTCAGGTTCGCGGTCGGCGACGAAAGGCCGGGGACCAGGCCGATGAGATTGCCGACGACGATGAACAGGAACATGCCGAGGAAGAGCGGGTAGAACGGCTTGCCCTTCGGCCCCATCACCGAATCGACCAGGTCGAAGACGAAACCAAAGACCATCTCCATGGCGGCCTGCATCCGGCCTGGAACTACGCGCAGCCGGCGAGTCGCGGCGAAGGAGACGGCAAACAGGATGGCCACGGTCACCCAGCTCATTACGAGCGGGACCGGCACGCCCAGGTGGTACTTAACTGCTTCGCCGATATCGGGCATTATTCACCATTTGCCAGACCATGAAACCCGTTATCCCGAGCGTGACGCCGGCGATGAGCCCCAGCGGCGAGCCGAGCCGCAGGCGCAGAAACGCGAAGATGATAGCGCCCAGAACCAGGTAGCGGACGACATTGCCCAGTGGCACGACGAAACGGGATGCGCCGGTCGGACGCTTGAAAAGCCAGCGGACGCCAAGGTACATCACCGCGAAATTGAGGCCCGTCGCGGCCAAACCAACCAGCAGGCCGGTTGCGAACCTCACCGCTTCTCCGAGGCCCGGGTGGCGCGGACGATGCTGATAATACCGGAGGCGAACCCGAGCACGATGAAGATAAGCATCAGGAATGGCGCGGTGTGCAGCAGCCGGTCCAGGCCGTAGCCGATACCGAAACCGATGAGGACCGAGAATGCGAACGTCAGGCCGAGCGCGCTTGCGTTGAGGGAATCGCGGGACTCGCCGAGCAGCTTCGGGACAGCGCGTCCCGGACGGGCTCGATTGGCCATTGCCTGATACACTATGCGCCGCCGCGCGGACGCGGCGTTTGGGATGCGGGAACGTACTTTGATATCATTAAGATTGACAAGCCAGTCTGAAGCGAGAACGGCGTTCCATTGTATCCTGAACCGGGCAAGATTCAAGCCGCACATTGGCCCCCAAATCCGATATTGAACCACAGAGCACACAGAGATTTGGAGAGTGCGGAGCGGAATCCCGACCTTCACCCGACTCAGTGCTCTCGGTGGCCTCTGTGGTTAATCCTATCTCGGTTCTTGGGTTGGTCCCGGAGTCGAGATAGTAGTTCGCGACCAAGGCATCCGGGGAAACCCCAAACTCCAACCCCCAAACCCCAAGGTCCGCGAGGGGCGGGAAACTCCAAGCACCAAGTCACAAATCCCCAACAAGCACCAAAGCCCGCGCCGGGCGCGGGAAATCACAAATCCCAAACACCAAATCCCAAAGCCGGAATCTGTGCGTAATCTGCGGATATTCCTCTCCGACCTTGGCGACCTTGGCGTTCTTGGCGGTTTCACTTCAGCTTCCGGGATCCGGTGACGGTTGACCGCGCGGCAACTTCATGGTAGCTTATCGTCATGGCCTCGCCACGGATTGTCATCGACGGCTACAACCTGATTCACGCCATGCCGGAACTGGCTCGTCTGGTCGAGAATGACCTCGAGCGCGCGCGGGATGCGCTGGTCTCGAAGCTCGCGGTCTTTCGCTCCGGGCGCGGCGTGCGCGTCACGGTCGTATTCGACGGCCAGAGCATGCCCGCGCAGCCGGGCCGGCCACCCGGCGGCATCGAGGTCGTCTTCTCCCGCGCGCCACAGAACGCGGACGCGAAGATAAAGACGTTGCTGTCGCTGGAAAAGAGCCCGAAGTCCTGGACTGTGGTCACGTCCGACAACTCCATCGTCCGTTATGCCCGTGACTACGGAGCGAAGACCATCCCGTCCGCCGAGTTCGCAGCCAAACTCGGCAACACGATTCCCAACCTCGGCCCCAACCGGCCCGCTCCTGCGGACAAACCCCTGAGCCCGTCCGAGATTTCCGAGTGGGAAGAGTACTTCCGCAAAGGCCGGCAGGACAAGCGCAGCTAGCCGCAAGCCCTAATTCTCCCCTAATTCTCGGGGAGCGCCATCAGTCGTTGCCGGGCGACTGGTCGGCGTCGTGAACCAGAATCGGTGAGGTGACGGACTCCGGGTACACGCAGCCGGCTTTTTGCCAGAAGCGGCGCGACGCTTCGCGGAAGTAGCTCACAAGCGCTGCCGGCGACGCACCTTTCGTGTCTTCCATGACTCGCTCCTGCAGGCGGTCCTTCATTTCCAGCGTGTGCAGTCCGGGCTCGACCGGGAATCGTTGCCACAGCGGGCTACTCATCGAAGCTCACCTCCCTCGGGCTCACTATCGTTGGCAGTCCATAGCCGTTCAAGAGGTTCACCTGGTTGTAGCCCTTAATCTTGTCCAGTTTGACGATGTGCCGGAAATTCCATGACACGATGGCGTCCGCGAGGCGCCTGGCGCACCGGGCTTTGCCGACGTCGTGAAATCGGCGTCGCGGTTCGTCTTCTTATGCCCATGCACAATTCGCGGATCTTCCCCTGGCAGGCGACCTGAGTTCGGTCGAAGCCGTCGCGCTTGAGTTCCGTCATCATGCACTCACTCGCGCCCGACAGCGACAGCCGACCGTATTGCCCACGAGTCCTGAGCAGCTTCCGCCACCACTTCAACGCGATGGCCATCTCCGCTGAAGTCCAGATAATCTGGCATTTGGTCCGCCCCATGGCCAGCGACCTCATGCGCACCTGGATCAAGACCGCGCGAAATGACCTCGGCTGCGGCGTCTTCAGCCTGGGCGGGACCCCCTGCTGCTTTCGGCGATGGCGGCGTTCAAGCTCCCCCCAGCAGACTTGAGCCGTCCGCGTCACGTTTGGAGGACGTTGCTTCACTATGCCTCGCGCATACCGGTCCAGAACTTCATTCTCCTCCGGCGACCAAGTGGCGTGGGGCCACTTCCAGCGTGAGGCGCGGACCCACTTCAGAATCTGCCTCAACACGGCGTCATGGGTCCGGCGCACACAAGCCCAGCGCTCACTCGGGTGTTTCCGGTGCAATTGCGCGATTTCGTGCTCGGCGCTCAGAGTCGCGTGACTGGCGCTCCGGAACTCGCCTCGCTGTAGCAGCCGGGCATGCCGTCGGCACACCCGCTGCTCAGGCGCAGACCAACGAATCCGGGGCGGCCACCGTGTCATCAGACTCCCAGGCGCGTCATTTCGCCTTCATCATTCCGCGTTCCGCATTGTCGCGATCGCCGTCAGCCGTAGGCTGTCGGCCGTCAGCGTCCTGTTCTTCACGTACGGCTTCATCATCGTCTCGACCATCCTATCATTCCGCGCCGGCGTGTCAAGTGCCATTCATAATCTTTTATTGTGAGTGCTATATGATTAGGCCGATGCCGAAAGCCGAGATTGACAAAAAAGCTGTCCCGCTTTCAAATGGTAGTGATAAATGTCCGTTAATGACCTACCAACGAAAGGAGAC
>CAIVTL010000628.1 GCA_903908785.1 Caldifarciminota bacterium
GTACGGAAGATTATTTGGCAGAAGGACAACACCTTCATACAATGGAGTGCAAGTAGATGCCGTGCAAAATAATAACGTAGACCCATACGGGTATGATTTACAAGGAACAAACAATACCGACAATAGTACAATAGGATAATCATGGATAATTTTAGCGCAGCAAATTATACCGACCAATTAGGTAGCGGGGGCAGAGATGCCGAGTGGGATGTGGCCGGGCCCTGTGACGTGGCTCTGGACCGCAGGTTCGCCCGCGCCTACGTTACCTGCCAAACCAGCCAGTTGATGGAACTGGATGTCAATACACTGGACTCCATCAATGCACTCGACATCGGAGCGCGCGTCGGCCTTGTACTTACAGCGGCCGACGGCCGCTATGCCTATGTTGGCCACGTCAGCCCGGCCGGGTTCTCGGTGGTTGACCTAGATGACTTCACGCTGGTTAGGACTGTGGAAGTCCCGGACGAGAGTCTTGGGACCACGCCGTTTGCTCTCGCGGTGTCACCGGATGAGCATTACCTGTTTCTCGGCGACGCCGAGAGTGGCTATGTGCACGTAGCTGATATCAGCGCGCCCGAACGTGCGCACTTTGTTGACCATTTCCGCCTCGATGGTGCGGGTATCCGCAGCATCGCGTTCGCGCCCAACGGGTCACGCGCGTATCTGTCGGTCGAGCCGGTCGGCATCGTGGTGCTGGAGAAATAGCCAGATGCACGTGCGTATGACTTGGCGTTCGGGACTACTCCTGGCCGGGCTGCTTGCGCTCGTTACTGGGTGCCAGCGCACTCGGCCGCCCGGTACTCCCGAGGTGGTCGTCGCACCGACGCGCGGACAACCGCTGCGGGAGTATGAGTTCGGAGTCGTGGTCCAGGACCCGGACGCAGACTCGGTTGCCGTTCGGTTCGATTGGGGCGACGGAGACACCTCAGGTTGGTCAGCTCCGGTCGCGTCGGCGGAGACGGTTCTCGGGCGGCACACCTACGCGACGGCAGACACGTACTATCTTACCTGCCAGGCGCGGGATGAGAGCTGGCTCCTTTCAGGCTGGATGACGGCCCGTGCAGTGGATATGACTGGAACCGGCAACACCTTGCCCGATGCACCGTCCAAACCGACAGGGCCGGCCAGTGTCGTGGTTGCGCAGGTTTGCACTCTGACTACGGCAGCGACAGACCCTGACTCGGGTTCAATCTCGGCCAGGTTCGACTGGGGCGACGGTGACACATCGGGCTGGAGCCAGTGGCAACCGAGCGGCAGTCAGTTCACTGCGGCGAGGGGCTTTGACCGAGCCGCCACGCTCAGTGTCCGAGCACAGGTGCGCGACTGGGACGGAGGAGTCTCGCCTTGGTCAGAGCCGTTGGTGGTATCAGTAGCGGCCGGCACGCAGCCGGGAGAGCCAATCTGGCGTTTGGGTCTATCTGGCTCATCGCCAGCACTGGCTCCGGACGGCACCATCTACATTGTAACTGCTCGCGGCCTGTATGCGGTTGGTCCGGACGGAACCACGCGGTGGCGATTCGATTCACCATCGTTACCATGCTCGTCACCTTCAGTCGGGCCGGATGGAACCATCTACTATTGGGTGATGGATACATTGTATGCTGTCCGTCCTGACGGTACCAGGCGCTGGACAGCCCACGTTGACGACTACCCGTATCCCGAAGTCGCCGTACCGGCAATCGGCGCAGACGGCACCATCTACGCAGCCGCTGGCGACACGTTGTACGCCTTCGATGCCGATGGTCTCTCGCGATGGGCATTCCCCGCTGGAGGTAGCTTCAGCTCAGCGCCGGCTATCGGTGCCGACGGTACAATCTACGCCGGATGCTGGGACCGCTACCTCTATGCACTGAGGCCCGACGGCTCAGTGAAGTGGACGTACTACGCCGAGCACGGTATTGGAGGGTCCGTGTCGGTTGGCCAGGACGGAACGGTATACTTCGGTTGCGACAGCATGCACGCGGTCAATCCTGATGGCACCAGGAAGTGGAGCTTCTGGGTCAGCGGCTGGATATACGCGACGCCGTCAATCGGCCCGGATAGCACCATTCACTTCGGCTGCTCCGACGGGATTCACTTCGCGCTCAATCTGGACGGGTCCGAGCGCTGGCGGTACATCGGCAGAGACCGTATGTTCGGTTCACCGGCCATCGCCGCCGACGGAACCACATACACCGACTTCGGATTCAACTTTGGCGCGCTGCGACGCGACGGCACGCTCTGGTGGCAGATTCTCGCACCCGCCTGGGCATGGGACTCGCCCGTCCTTGGTGCGGACGGCACGGTGTACTGGTGCGTCAACGGCTATCTCTATGCCTTTGTCGGCACCAGTCCGCTGGCGGCAACGGCGTGGCCGATGTTCGGGCACGACCCTCAGCACACTTGCCGCTATGGTTACACGCCAATGCGCTGAAATAGGAGAATGGTATCAAGAACGCGTCGCAGGCCGACAGCCTGCACAGACGAAAGGAGTTCCACGTGAAGAAGATAGCAGCCCTGTTGGTTCTGAGTCTGGTGGTCGCGCCGGCGGCAGTGCCGGAGAAACCGCAGCGCACGCTGGCCGTGACTGGGACCGCCGAGGTCTCGGTGAAGCCCGATATCTGCTACATCAGCTTCGGGGTCGAGACCATCAACAAGAAGAGCGCGCGCGAGGCGTACCGGACAAACAGCGAGTTGATGAACGCCCTGAGTGCCGCGGTCAAGGCATCCGGCGTCGAGCCCAAGGACATCCAGACTTCGAGTTTCTCGGTCGCGCCGCAGTATCACTTCGAGAACAACGGCCAGCACCGTATCTTTGACGGCTACCGCGTGTACCAGTCGCTGGACGTGAACGTGCGGGAACTCGACAAGGCCTCGACCGTGCTCGATGCGGGCATGGATGCAGGCGCCACGCAGGTCAATAACGTCACGTTCGCGGTCGAGAATCCCAAGAAGTACACGGCTGACGCGCGGGTGGAAGCGGTGAAGGCGGCGCAGGCCAAGGCGCAGACGATGGCCGACCTGACCGGGGTGAAGCTGGGTAAGCCCGTCAGCATCACCGAGTCCGAACCGAACGGCTGGGGCCAGTATTACGCACAGTCGAACGTCTCGCTCGACCGTGCCGAACAGGGCGGCGACACGCCCAACCTTCAGCCCGGTCAGTTCAAGCTGACGCGCACGGTCTACATCACGTACGAAATCGAGTAGTGGCGGGCGAGCCAGGCGAAGTCAGAAGCTAGAGGCCAGAAGCGAGAAGCCAGAGCGTCCGGGCCCGAATCCCCAGTCTCCAGCCCCTAGCCCCTGGTCCCTGGCCCCTAGTCCCTCTTCTGCAGCCGGCCGACCGGCATGATGTAGAGCGGTTCCTCGGCCTTCGTCATTCCTATGACGCGTTTGAGGTCGGCATTGATGAAGGCGCCGATGGCGCAGGTGCCGAGCCCCAGCGAACCGCACTGCAGGTAGACGTTCTCGGCCGAGTGGCCGAGGTCCATGCAGACGTAGCGTTCTCGGCCGCGTTTGCCGTACTTGCCGGTGTTGCGGCTGAACACCGCGGAGTACACGATTGAAGCCGGGGCGGACTTGACGCACGCCTGCTCACCGGCAGCTTCGAACAACGCCTGCCGCTTGTCGCCGCCGGAAACGAGCACGAGGTCGTGACTCTCGGGTCGATACCGGTAGACGCCGGGCGCAAGGTTGGTTACGTTGCCGGCCACGACGTATAGCTCGAGCGGGTACAGGGCGCCGGCGGAGGGCGCGGTCTTGAGCCCACCGCGCAACATCGGCACGTTGGGAACCGGCTTCGTCACTCCATACGCCGACCAGAGCAGTTGCGACACGTCGGCCAGCGTCAAAGGGGCACTGGCATACTGGCGCACGGACCGGCGCTCGGCCAGCGTCTTCTCAACCGAAATCCTGCCGTCGCGTGCCGGGTCCGGGAGCTTGACCACGGTTGCTGTCGGGTGGGAGTCAGGCAGGCTCGCAGGCGCGCCGGCGCCGGCATTGCCGGCGGCTGATGCACCGGTGAGGCCGGCGCATAAGAACAGAACAGTGAACTGGTTCATGGGGCTCCTTTCAAGCTCTGGTCGCAGGATGTGGCTAGTCGCGGACGTGGTGTGGCAGCGGGTCGGGAAGCTCGATCGACAGTTCCACCAGGCCGCGCATCTCGCCGTCCTCAAACCACGGCGACTGGTAAATGAGTTTCCTCACGCCTTTCTTCTCGATGGTATAGACGTTGGTCCGGCCCGAAGACAGCAATTCGCGTACCTTTGAGCGTGCCGGTTCCGGGTGACAATCAAGGATGTTCTCGCCCACCAGAGACTTGCCGCTCCCAAGCGTCGCAACCGCCTTTGGGTTCATCTCCAGGATTACGCCCGCGCGGTCGCACACCGTCACCGCGCCCGGGAGTTCCTTCCACCACTCGACCGCATTCATATCAGGGCCGGGTGAATTCGAAGTTGTCGGCAGAGACCTCTGCCCAGGCGTCCTGTCAGCCCGAATAGTCGACCGATGCGAATATCTCGACCCGGAGCCGCTTGATTCGGTCTTGCGCGACCTGCGGCAGGAAATTGTCGAGCTCGGTCGCGAAGTTCAGACTGTACCGGGCCCACTGCCCGGTCGTGTCGGTCACCCGCACAAGGTGGAGCGTATCGGAGTCGGTCCACGTGCAGTACGAGGATGGCAGGTAGACGATGGTGCGGCCAAGCCGGCTGCTGTCTTCGGCGAGGTAGTCGAACGCCACTGCGGCGACCGGGGTGCAGGGTACGTCGGCGCCGATGCGGAATCGGGCATCAAAGCTTACGACTTGGCCGGGTGTTTCCATCTCGACGGTCTGGCTCAGTGCCGCGTGCTCCCGGTGGAACTTGTAGACGCGGACCGCGGACCCGGAACCGGGTTGGCCCAGGTTGTCCGAACGTTCGATCGTGCCGGAATCCAACGGGGTGGAGTCGTTGACCACCGCCTGCACCCAGCCCGAATCGAGCGGCTGCTCGAAACCGGGATTGGTCAACTGGCTCAGCACCGGTCCGTGCTTCGCGCAGCCGGGCAGGGTCAGTGCCAGCAGAGCGAGGCATCCCGCGATTGTACTGCGTCTGTTCATGGTTCTTCTCTGCGTCTCGGAGAGATTATGGGAGACTGCGGTGCGGCAGTCAAGGCGCGTCCGAATTGGACCTCCAAGGAGAGAAGTGGAAAGGACAAAGTACAAAGGACAAAGCAAGGCTTAAGTATGAAGGCTGTATCCAACGCGGTCTCTCCGCTTTGTCCTTTCCTCATTGCTTTGTCCTTTGTCCTTACTACTTTGTCCTTACACTCGTGCCTTGCCGGTAGTCTCCTATCCCGGTTCTTGGTCCCCGAGGCTTGACTCCACCGGGCGCAGGCCTATGCTCATTCGTGGCTGCAGTATCAATCGTCCTCTCCATTGTTGCTGTCTTGAATACCAGCCCGGCGCTGCCGGGCCTCGACTACATCGACTCGGCCAACGTACGCACGGTCAGCCGCTGGCCTTACGGCACGTCCCTCGCGGTCTGGAGCCTCGATTCGCTCGCCTATGCCGGCAACGGCGGGGCGTTCCAGGTTCTGAGGCCGGGCAGCGAGCCGAAGGTGGTCGGCGAGTGCTTCGTGCCCGCGCAGATATACGACATCGAGGTCGCGGGCAATCTTGCGTACGTCGCTAACGAGGACTGCGGCCTGCGGGTAATCGACATATCGAACCCCGCGGACCCGCACGAAATTGGGTATGCGACGACACTCGACATCGCGTTCGGCGTCTGCTGCCGTGATACGTTCGTCTACGTCGCCGACCGCAACGCGGGTCTTGTCATCTTCAGCGCCGCCGACCCCACGCACCCGCGCCGTCTCGGTTCGTTCAACACTGCCGACGCCGCCTATGACGTGTTCGTCCGGGACACGTTCGCGTACGTCGCGGACAACTCGGACGGGATGCGGGTTATCAATGTCGCCCGACCGAACGCACCGTTCGAGGCCGGTTTCCTCGACACTCCCGGCTACTCCAAGGAAATCCTGGTCGAGGACACCTTCGCCTACATCGCGGACTGGAA
>CAIVTL010000629.1 GCA_903908785.1 Caldifarciminota bacterium
CCTTCCAGCAACGGCCCCCAAGTGTCCCGGTTCAGGTTGTAGGCGTAGAACTCGTGATACTTCGCCTTGTGAGCATATATCAGGCTGTCCCCGTCGTACGCCAGCCACGAACCCTTGTCCCACTTCTGCTTCGCGCCGACCGGGGCCGGATACAGGGTTGTCCAAGTCGAGTCAGTCGGATTGTACCTATAAAACTCGTTCTTGTACCCCTTAAGCAGGTACACGCGGTTGCGCGCATAGGCTAGGTCGGTGCCGCCTTGAACTCTCCTGTTGGACAGGCCAAGCGGCACGTCGCGCTGCTGGTACCAGGAGTCCTTTGCCGCATCGTACTTCCAGAAACCTAGCGTCTTGTTGCCCTTGGTCGCATAGATGATGCCGTTGCCGTCACAGCACGCGGCTGAGCCATACTTTGGCTTCTTGTTCTCGTGGCCCACCGGCCACGGTTGTCGTTGTACCCAGGAGTCTCTTTCGGGATAGTACCTATAGAAGTCCGGCCAGTTGTTGCCTTTTGCCGCGTATACAAGATTCGTGCTGTCGTCGGCAACCAGCCATGCGCCGGCCTTGGCGTCCTTGTAGGAGGGCTCGGAGGGCATCTCTTCATTGAGCAGTGTCCAGCTGCCTGGGCCACCAACGTCGCAAATCACGACAAGCGCCTGTATTTCCTCGTCGTCCGAATCCTGACTTCCGACCATGACGCAGAACGAGTCTTCGGTTGTGTTGTAGTACGCAGCCACGCCCGCGGCCTCGGGAGGATTCTCCTCGTCCGTCAAGCTCCAGACCGGGCCGACGTGGCCGTCGGTCGTGTAACGGACAGCCGACACCGCCTCGTCCAGGTTCACGGCCGCGTAGCAGTTGCCTTGACCATCTACGACCATGCCTGCCGGCACGTCCGAGCGCAGGTCGCGCGACCAGTTCTCCGTCAGGTTGAGACCGCTCAGGTTGTACTTCACGACCCTCGTGACCGCGTCGCCTTCTGCATCTTCCGTTCCCAGCTCGACGAATACTCCGTAGTACGCGCCCGGGCCGCCAATCTTGAGGGCATATGGGACCTCGTCTATGCCGGGGGCGCCGTAGTATGCGTATCCTTCGGACACCGAGGTCTGCTCAGGATAACAGACAAGAACCACGTCATCGTCGCCTTGCGTACTACTGCGCGTCCCCAACATGAGGACGACGCCGGCGGCAGCAGGCTGTGCCTCAATGTCCAGGGCCTCGTAGTCCGCAGTCCCGGTCCCGAACCGGCGCACCCAGACCGAGTCGCCGGTCGTCGCGTTCAGTTTGTATGCAAGCAGCTTGGTACCCCCGACGGAAGGCGTTAGAGTACCAGTGACGAAAACCTCACCCGATGAGTTGCAGGAAATCGCCGCCGGAACCTGACTCGTCCAGATGCTCTGGTCCACAAGCTTCCTCCAGCGAACGGCCCCGGCCTGTGTGTAGCTTGCGACGAAATACCCGTCTTGACCGGCGATCTTCCCGAGCACGACAACGCCGGCAGAATCGTGCACAACCTGTACTGCCATGTCAACGAACGTCGCCGCGTTTGGCGGCAGCAGGTTGGCCTCGAAAGTGACGTTCCATATCGGGTCAGTCTCATCATCCAGAAACCCGAGGACGTGACGCTTATTGTCCTGACTGGAACTATCCACGACAAATCCGTGTAGCCCGTAGCCATCCTCGGCAACGACGAAGGCCAGCGGCACTTCGGCGACCGAGTCGGTCTCGGCCTCGGAGTTCCAGCGCCAGAGTTCCGCGCCTTCCCATCGGCCTTGGCCGGCGCGCGTGTACTTCGTCACCACCAGGTCTGTCGTATCCTCTACGTCACCCTCGCCGCACTCCGCGTCCATCCACAGCACGTAGACGGCGCCATCCGTCCCCGTTGTGGTGGCTATCGCTGCATCGTCGCCGTCGTCCCCGATTCTCTCTCAGACCACGGAACGGCGAACGCGGCCGGCCCTGCCCATGGTGCCAGTGGCAGTACTGCCACGAGCAGGCCAATCAAAGGAATCAAACCCGCTTTCATCTGGGACCTCCTGTCCTCTTGAACCTACCACGGAATCGCCCACTGCTTCTCGACAGGACCGCGAGGTCGCAGAACCTACCTCGTTAGTATCACCTTATAGATTTCCCCTCTTCCTGCCGCACGGACGAAGTATGTCCCAGGTGGCAGGCGGTTGATACTGTTCCGACCCTCGTGCAGCACCGCGACGCGCTGCCCTGTGGCGCTGTACAAGTCTGCTCCACAGTGCTCAGACACGAACAGCGGCCCTCGCGTCATAGTGGCACCCTGAAGTCGGCCTACGGTCACTGTCATGCCTGGTTCGGCAACAGCGGTACTGGTGTCCCTTACGATGTAGACGACATTGTCACGGTAGTCAGCCACATAGGCGCGACTGTTGGTGGCATTCCAGCAAATCGCGTCGGGGGACGTGCCAAATGTGATGGTCTTGATGAGCGTGTCGGCGCGAGCATCCACGATGTGGACACCGTTCTGGTAACTGTCGCCGCAGTAGACCTTGAGCCTTGCGCTGTCGCAGACGACCTGCTCACCACCGACGTACAGACTGCAGGAGATGGTGTTCGTGGCACAGTCTATAGCATAGAGATTGCCGTACAGGCAGTACAGCTTGTTGAGTCTCGGGATAACACCCAGAGAACCTAACCCGCCCAAATCCACGGGCACCTGAGCTACGATGGAATCACCGTCGGCGGAAATGGCGCAGATGTCGGTACGGAGGGGCAGGTACGCTAGCCCGTTGACTAAATTGAAGCACCAGCGTAGTCCTCCCAGTGTCGGCACCGGCAGCAGCGTTACAACTTCGTCAGTCATGCAGTCAATCGCCTTGACGGTGTCGGCGACGCCACCGAACGTGTAGCATAGCACCCGGTTTGTCGATGGGACCCAGAGCAAGTGCAGCGGACTCCGGACACTGATAGACTTGATTACTTCATCAGTCACCCCATCAATGACTGCGATGTTGTCGTTGTCTATGCGCGCGACGTACAGCTTGTTCAGGGTGGCGTTGAACGTCATGAACATCGGGCAGCCCGAAACCGCTATCTTTCGTATCAGGGTGTCGGCTTCGCCATCTATCACGTTGATGCGGTTGCTGTCCCACGAAGAAACATATATCTTGTTCAAGACCGAGTTGTGGCAAATCAGCAGGGGATAATCGGCCACGGCAATCGTAGCGCGGACCTGATTCGTCGCGCCGTCGATGACCGTCACTGTGCCGTCCTGCTCGTTCGACACGTAGACCTTGTTGCTGGTCGGGTTCCAAAAGACCTGCTGCGGCGACTCGCCGGTCGGGATCTGTGCCTCCAAATACTGCGCGCGTCCCACCCCTGCCGCGAGGCAGAGGGCCAGCATGCCGGACCGGAGGACGATAGTCGTGTTTCGCATCGACAATGGTATCCCCAGACGCTCACAGTGTCGGCCTAGGGTTCTGTAAGTCAAGCCCTGCGATGAACCGCATCCTGAGCCGAATCCCGACGGGTCCGATGCCTGCTCCTTCTCCCCTGCCACCAGCGCAATCCGTGAGCCGTGGCCCGCTCGGAGCGGGGAATCTCAAATCCTGTATCCTCAATCCCAATACCGATTCCTAACTTCCGGTTTCGGGCGGTGGTTCATCTGCCGGGAGACGGATTCCGAGTGGTGGTATCCGAGTGACGGATTCCGGTCATCTGATTGGCGATTGGCGATTGCCGATTGTCGATTGCTGGATGCCGAGTGCCGGTTTCGGGCGGTGGTTCATCTTCCTGATAAGAGGCTACCGATTGGCAGGTTCGGAGTTCGGGTTTCGGGCGGTGGTTCATTCTGGCAATCCGGTCGGTTCCGGTTCCGAGTGCCATTGGGCATGCGGTTGGAGTCGGTTTCATCCGAGGGCGGTTCTGTGCGTCCGTTCCGAGTGCGGCAGGCAGTCCCGGCAGTGTCCGACCGTCGGAGTTGCGCGCGTGCCGGGCACACGACCAGAGCGGGGGCCACCTGGCCCCCGCTCTTGCTTGCACTTGCGCTGACTACCGCAGCAGCATCAGCTTCTGGGAGACAGTACCGTTGGGCAGCACGACTTTGAGAAGGTAGATACCATTGGCAAGATTGCCCGGTTTCCAGACCGTCTCGACCTTGCCCGCGGCAGCCGGGCCGTCGGCGAGGACCGCCACGCTGCGGCCGGATACGTCAAAGACCTGTGCCCGGACGCGGCCGGCGACCGGCACGTTGTAGCTGATTTGCACGGAGCGGCTGAACGGGTTGGGCACGCAGGCGAGGCGGGCGGCCCCGCGGACCCCAGCCACGCCCTCGCGCTCGCTCACGCCCAGCAGGTTGTCATACCAGGACTGGGCCGAGTCCGCGTTCTCGGCGAAGTTGGCCGCCGAGATACCGCCCACGAACGCAAACGCGCACCGGTAGTCCCCGCCCGCAGGCAGGTCGAACGGCCCGACCGAGGCAACGATTGACCAGTCGTACTCCCGGTCGGAATTGCGCAGGACGATGGTGCCGTTCAGAAACCGGTACTTCATGTTGTCGGTCATCGCGGTGTCCGTCGGGTAGACATAAAGGTTGTGGTCAACCGCGGTCAGGTTGCTGAACGCGGCCGGTTCGAGTATCTTGACGCCGACCGTCGGGTTGGCGCCGCTGGACTGACGCATGGTCTCGCAGCACCGAACGGTATCGGCAGCGGCCGTGTTCGTGGTCGGGGTGGAGCCGATGTCGAAGTCGGCAAACACGCCCGCGTACATGCGGTCAGCCGCGCTCGCCCCGCCGTTGTGGATGTCGTAGACGAGCACCGCGAAGTCATCGTATCCTGACGCCGCGGTCATGTACGAGTTCTGGGTCACCGTAATGCTTTTCGGCGCCGCGTGGCCGCCGTCGTTGATAATGCAGCGGAAGCGCTCGTCGCCGGAGCCGGGCGGTATCACTGCCCGAAGGCTGTCCGTGATTTCGAAGTCGGTGTTGTAGGCCGTGGCCGGGTTACCGTAGTAGCGGTCGGCCACGTAGGAGACGCTGTTGCCCAGCGCGAAACTGGAGTAGAAGAGCTCGGTCGCCGCCGACTTCG
>CAIVTL010000630.1 GCA_903908785.1 Caldifarciminota bacterium
ATCCTGACCTGTGTCGCGACCGGCGTCGACACGCGCGTCCGCACCTGAATCTCGCCTTCGATCTTAACCTTGACCTAAACCTTAACCTTTTCCCGAACCTCATCCTCAACCTCTTCCTGTTCCAGAAACCCAATGCGTCGCCGTTTGCGTCGAAGTCCGTTTCAGCCCTCGTCCTAAACCTCAACCTCAACCTTGGCCCTTTCCTTTTTCGATTGCCACCCCCAGGGCAGTCTCCGGTCTGCTACCCCCACGGGAGAATAGTGCCTCAGGCCGTGCCTGACCACTACATGTAGAATGCCGGCAACCCGGCCTTCGCCGCGCGTCTTCCCTATGGCAGTCCACGCGAGGCGACCGAAACCCTGGCCGGGCTGGCTCGAACCCCAAGCCTTCCACAAGACCGCGGCTCCGACCGTGCCGACCCGCGCATGAGTCCAATTGGACTCATGCGCGACTCCGAATTCCCGAGCGTATCGTTCGGGTGGTCAGCAAGTTGAAGGGCTCCGGCCAGGAAGAGATGGGTCACCCCTGAGGTGAACTCCGGTTTCAATCGTGGTTTCAAGCCCGAATTCAGAATCGGCCTGACTTCGCGGCTCAGAGGTGGTTTCAGAACCGGCTTTAGCTCGGCCTTGAGCTGTGGTCTCAAACGAAGCCTGATTTCGGGTTTCAGCAGTCAACTCACGACCGGGCTGAGCCCGAATCTGAGAACCGGCCTCAAGAGCCGGTTCAAGTCGCAGTTCAGCTCTCGGTTCAGAACGCGGGTCAGATGAAGGTTGAAGCCGCGCGTGAACTCAGTCCTCGCCTCCGGCGTCCTCACGCGAATCCCGCGTCAGGCTGAGAAGCAAGGGCGGACTCTCGCCCGCTACGCATCTGCTAGCTTCTACCTGCTAGCTTGCCTTGAAATCTCGGTTGACGAAACCGGATCCTTCCGGCAGATTCCGAACGACCTCTCGCCGCTGCGCACACGGCACCCGGCGGCGGACGGACGACGCTCTTGTACGTCGGCCGCCAGCAGCCGCAAGTTTACGACCGCTCGCGACATCAAACCAAGCGATGAACAAACTAGCGCTCCCGATATTCTTTGCTGTTACCGTGCTCGCGGCCACACTTGTAGCGACTCCGGTTGTCGCCCAACCCTCTTCCAGTGACCGGCCGCCGGCACAGGAACAGGGACACGAACAGGCGCTGACCGACCAGCAGAAGGCAGCGGTCAAGTCCATCCTCTCCAAGTACAACCCAGCCACGCTCACGGCCGAAGACGCCCGGGCCATGAATGATGCTTTCCGTGCTGCCGGCCTGCGCGGCGGGCCGGGACTGCGGGACGCCATCAAGGAAGCCGGGTTCGACCCGGAGGCGATAAGCAAACTCGCACCGCCGCCAGAGAGGAAAAGAGGAGGGGATGAAGGCGGAAGGATGAAGACGGAAGACGGGAGCACTGGCCAGCCGAAGTCAGAAGGTAGAAATCAGAATGCGGAAGGCGGAGGTAGTGGACAGGAGGCGAAAGGCGAAGGGCGAAAGGCGAAGGGCGCTCAGGGCGGGTATTCGCTGGAGCAGGCGATTTCCGACCGGGCGCAGTTGACGACCATCGCCTTCGACGGGCTGGCGTTCATGACCCAGGAAATGGGCTGCAATACGTTCCTGCCGCCGGGCAAGGTCTCGGATTTCTTCGGGTTCCAGTACATGCGCGACGTGGACGCCGGGGAACTGGGACACAACACGTCGTTCCTGACCCGCATCGCCAACAGCATGCTCGCAATCCTGAACGACAGCCAGAGGCAGCAACTGGTTTCTCTTGCCAAAGAGCAGGAACCGGGAATCACGCAACTCGCGTATAAGCGCTTCCCGCTCATCAAGGCATTCTCCCGGCTGCGGGACGGGGACCTGCCTGCTGGCGCGGCCGGGCTCAGCCGGGAAGCAGTGAAGAAGTACTCGGCCGACGTCTACGCACTGAGCGGCGGGCTTGCCTGTCGTCGGGCCCAGGTACTGGGTGGCATTGTCCGGTCGTTCGATGCAACCCAGAAAGCCGCTCTGAAGAAGCTTGTGTTCGGCGACTCCCGCACGTGGCCAGAGATGGGCGACCAGGTTGACAAACAAAGTATGTCTCACGAGGCGCACGTGGCGGTGATGACCTATGCGAGCGAGCTGTTCAGTTGGTACGCCGGGTCGGTGGATGGCGACGCCTACTTCTGCCCCGAAGGCCACGGCACCTATTTCGGCTCGTTCTACATGAAGGACATGCCGGCAATGGGCAACCCCAACTATTCGATAAGCACCTCCATCACCGGCAACAGCGGCGAGCAGTTCCTTGCTGCCCTGTCCGAGCCGCAGCGGGCGCTGATTACCGGGCTGGTGGAAAGCCAGCGCAGCGACCTGAACGCTATCGTCAGCACGCGCCGTTCCATCGCGACGCTGCTGCGGCAGTTCATATCCGTGGGCATGGTGGACCGGGAACAGGTGACGACCCTTGCCCGGCGATACGGCGAACTGGACGGCGAGATATCGTATCTCTATGCCACGGCATTCGCCCGGGTTTACAAGGCCCTGACCGGCGAACAGAAGGGCGCGCTGGCCAAGCTGCGCGGCGGAGTTGACGGCGAATACCAGGGAGCTTTCCTGTATTCGCAGCGCGTCGCGATGCCGGAAATCCCGAACACCGACTTCCTGTTCGCAACGAAGTAGGAGAGGGAGGAGTAATGAGCGGAAGAACGCTGGCTACGCTTCTCGGCCTGCTCGCCATGGCCTGCGCGACCACGCCGACCACCGATTTCGTGCTCAGGAGCCGCGTGGTGGCCGAGGGCGACACGCTGCCGATTGAGTACACCGGGTTCGGCGAAGGCGCGACCCTGCCGCTCGAATGGAGCGGCGCCCCGACCGCGACCACAAGCTTAGCCCTGATAATGCACCACGTGGCTTCGCCGACCGACATCCACTGGTACTGGGTGCTCTACGACATCCCGGCCAGTGTCGAGAGCCTGCCGCGGAACGTTACCGGCATCGGCAAGCTGGGCAACAACAGCGTGAACGGACGGATGGAATTCACGCCACCGCATTCGCAGGGACCCGGGCCCAAGACCTACACGTATACGCTCTACGCCCTGTCGCAGGAACCGGTCATCACGGTAGCCGATTCGCTGGTAAGCCGGGCCGTGCTGCTGGACGCCATCCGCAACCTCACGCTCGACAGCGCGATGCTGCACGTGGTCTATTCGCGGCCCGACACGCCGCAAGCCACAAGTCACATGCTCCGTGAAAGGAATGAACATGAAACTCGCATCAAATAGGACAGCGGGACTGCGTACCATGCTCCTGGCCGGGGCCGCGTGCCTCGGTCTGGTCGTCGGCTGCCACCACGCTGACACAATTTCTGACCCTGAGCCGCGGTATACAATCGACCAGACCCTGTCCGACGAGGCCCAGCGCAACACCATCGCGTTCGACGGCCTGGGCTTCCTGACCGGCTGCGTGGGCGGCCAGTCGTTCCTGCCGCCGGGGAAAGTTGCCGATTTCTCCGGGTTCCAATTCCTGCGGGACAACGACCCGACCGACATGGGCCACAACACGTCGTTCGTAACCGTAGTTGCCTTCAATGTCCTGCACATCCTGAGCGACGAGCAGGTTAACCTGATGGTGCAGAGCGCCGAGTCGCAGGTGTCGCTCATCAACGACTACGCGATGCAGCGGTTCCCCCTGATTGAGGCCTTCCGCCGCCAACTCGAAGGCGACCTCCCGACCGGGACCACCGGGATGGACAAAGACTCGGTGGAGGCCTATTCGGGCCGGCTCTATGAAATCGACGGGCAGATAAGCTACAACCGGGCCAGGCTGATGGGCAGCATCCTGAATTCGCTCAGTTCAAACCAGCGCAAGGCTTTGGCCGGGCTGAAGGCGCTGGATGGCGTGGGGAACTGGGATACGACTCTCACCGACCCTTTGCAGGACCGGCAGATGGAGCAGGACGTCAAGGTGGCGGTGATGACCTATGCCAGCGAGATGTACAGTTGGTACGCGGGCTCGGTAGATGCGGACGTCTACTTCTGCCCCGAGCGCCAGGGCACCTACTTCGGGTCGTTCTACCTGAAGGACTGGCCGGCAATGGGCAATCCGAACTACTCGATTGATGAGCAGCTCACGGCCCGGGCCGGGACCACTTTCCTCGCCACACTGAACGACTCGCAGAAGACGCTCGTCACGGGCCTGGTAGATGTCCAGAAGAGCGACTTGAACCAGATAGTCGCCGCGCGGCAGGCGGTTTCCGAGGAACTGCGCAAGTTCCTTGCCGGCACCGAAGCGGACAGCGCGACTGTTCTCACCCTGTCGCGGCAGTACGGCGAACTGGACGGCGAGATAGCGTACTACTACGCTACGCACTTCGCCCAGGTTGGCCGGAGCCTGAGCGACGCGCAGCAATCCGGGCTGACCGCGCTGGCAGACTCGCTCGGATACACAGTGCCGACCGGTGCGTTCCTGTACTCCCGGCCAATCGCGATGCCGGAGATTCCTAATACGGATTTCCTGTTCGGAGGGCAGTAGGCGTATCCTCTCGCAACTAAGCGGGCGGGCAGGATCTCCCCTGCCCGCCTCGGGAGTAGTCACCGCAGCCGTAGTTTGCCAGCGGCCCGAATCGAGCGATAATCTTACGCAATGTCCCGAAGTATCGCCGAGTACACGGCTGGCCCTGCCGGATGATGAATCCCGCTGACCAGTCCGGCCGCGACCTTGAGCTTGTTGCCAGGGTCGCCCGCGGCGACGAAGCCGCGTTTGAGGAACTGGTCGGCAGACACCAGCACTCGGTCCTGAACACCATCCACCGTTATGTCGGTGACCGGAGTGCGGCCGACGACATCGCCCAGGAGGTCTTTATCATCGTCTGGAACAAATCCGGCACGTTCAAGGGCAAGTCGCAGTTCGCGACCTGGCTGTACCGGATTGTGGTCAACCAGTGCCTGCAGTTCCGGAGAAAGAAGAAGCAAGCCCTGGTCTCACTCGACGGGCTGGACCCGGACCGGCCGCCCGAGGCCTTGCAGACCGCCGTTGACCACGAGCGGGCGGCAAGAACGGCGGCGGTGAAACAGGCCGTGTCCGATTTGCCGGACCGGCAGCGGATTGCGCTGGTCCTGTCACACTATGAAGGCCATTCGTACAAGGAAATCGCGGAGATGATGGATACGTCAGTGCCGTCGGTGGAGTCGCTCATTTTCCGGGCCAAGGACGAACTCCGGCAGAGGCTCCTTGCCTACAAGGAAGCGTGATGGGGGTAAGTTCGAAGGTCCAAGTACGAATGTCAAAGGGCGGAGGGCCGGCGGATTCGCCCGCAAGTATTCAGAGGTTGTTGGTATCTAATAAGGCAGGTAGATAATGAACTGTTCAGATATTCGCAGGAAACTGGCCGTCTTCAGTGACGGCGGGCTGGACCCGGCGTCCAAGGAATTGGTTTCCCGGCACTTGGATTCTTGTCCCGAATGCCAGCAGGAACTCGCTCAACTGGAGAGGCTTGACGCGGAGCTGGACCTGTTCGAGGAGATCGAGACCGGGCCATACTTCGCAACCCGGGTGAAGCAAAGGATTGCCGAACAGCAGGCGCATCGCCGCTCGCCCTGGTTTGGCCGCGTACTCGTTCCTACCGGCGCCGTTGCCGTGACCCTGGTTGCGGCCGTAGTCGGGACGAGCCTCGGCCGGACGGTCTACAGTTGGAGAACGTCAACGCAGTCAACGACCCAAGTCGCCTCGACCGGCACCCTCACCGTGCTCGACGTGCCGACCGGCGGTTCCCTGGCGACAGTCAGCGACCGGGTTTTCACGGGAGGCAAAGGTGAGTAAGAAGCTGCTCGTATTCGGCCTGGCGGTTTCGGTTGTGGTGAACCTTGTAGCAATCTTCACCTTCGGTTCCTTCTGGCGCGAACATTCGCGCCGCCCAGAGGGTCCGCCGCCCGGGCCCGTGGCCGGCAACCCGAAGCAGGCTTTGGGCGAACTGAAAGAACGGTTTCAGCTCACCGACGCGCAGATGGATACGATGCGCGTCCTCTTCGAGTTCCGGCGCACGACCCAGCGGCCGGTGCGCGACCGGCTGGAGGCACAGCAGGCGGAAATGCTCAAGCTGCTGCAGGAACCGAAACTCAACCAGGCCCGCATCGACTCGCTACTGCACGGAGTCACCGCCGCGCAGGATTCGATCGAGACCTTGGCGTTGGGCGTGCTCCTGCGCCTGAGAAACGTGCTGACACCGGAACAGCGATTGCGGTTGCCGGAGTTGTTCGGCGGCCTGCAGGGCGCCGGGCGGGGACCGGGCAAAGGCGTACGACCGGGGCCGGGCAAGGGTCGGGGCAAGGGTCCTCGGCCCGAGCCGGGCGAAGAATCGCCTGAGGGCCGTCCGCCTCAGGGCGGGCCGTCGGGCCGGTAGGACCGTGAGCGAGAACAGCGAAATAAACAGACCCCGTCGGGAGAAGAGTCACAGAGAGGTAATAGATGAGAAGCGTGGTAGTTCTGCTGTTTGTGGTACTGGCCGGCGGCGCGGCGGCGAACCCGGGTCAGCCGCCCGGCTTTGCGCTGGCCTATGACACCGTCCATTTCGTCGGGGCCGAGATGCTGGGCCGGCCGACCGACCATTCGGTAACCGTCAACGTCGTTCCGCGGTGCAGCCTCGAAGTCTATTTCGAGTACGGCGGCGCTCCCGGCGCGTACGGCCACCAGACTGCAACCCAGGCCTCCGCGCCACTGGTCCCGGTCGAGGCAGTGCTCTCCGGGCTATGGCCCGACACGCGCTGCTACTACCGGACCCGCTACCGCACACCGGGCTCCGGCACCTTCCTCGCCGGCACTGAAGGGTCGTTCCACACCGCGCGTCGGAACGGCGACGCTTTCACCTTCGCGGTCGAAGGCGACCCGCACATGCTGCCGAACGAGCAAGCGGTTGAGTCCGTATTCAACGTCACGCTGGCGAACGTGGCTGCCGCCAACCCCGATTTCATGGTGGACATGGGCGACAACTTCATGCTCGACAAGTGGCAGGTCGTCACGCCGGATACCATCCTGAAGCGCCTGCTGCAGTATCGCCGCTGGTGGGACCAGGTCTGCGGGTCGATGCCGCTGTTCCTGGTGCTCGGCAACCACGAAGGCGAACAGGGCTGGGACCTGAACGGAACGCCGAACAGCCTGCCGGTCCAGTTCACTAACGCTCGCAAGGTCTTCTACCCCAACCCGGTGCCGGACGGATTCTACTCCGGCGACACGATCTCGCAGGCGTACGTGGACCTGCGCGAGGACTATTACTCCTGGGAATGGGCGAACGCGCTGTTCGTCGTGCTCGACCCGTACTGGTACACCAACACCAAACCCAACAACGGCGAGGAGAACTGGTACTGGACCCTGGGCCGGGACCAGTACGACTGGCTCAAGCGAACACTGGAAGGGAGTCAGGCCAAGTTCAAGTTCCTGTTCATCCATCACCTGGTCGGCGGCAAGATTGACGCCACCGCCCGGGGCGGGAGCGAGTACAGCCATTACTATGAATGGGGCGGCCAGCGTACGGACAGCACGTGGGGATTCGACGCCATGCGGCCGGGCTGGGGCGTGCCCATCCACCAACTGCTGATTGACAACCACGTGGACATCATGTTCCACGGTCACGACCACTTCTACGCCAAGCAGGATACCGACGGCATCGTGTACCAGATGGCGCCGCAGCCCGCCCAGGTTCGCTGGGACAGCATCCCGGGCCAGGCCGCCAACTACGGCTATGTGAGCGGAACTCTCATCGGCAGCCGCGGCTACATCCGGGTCACGGTCGATGACACCAGCGCGACTGTAGCCTATGTCCGGACGTTCATGCCGAGCGAGACCACTTCGACCCGGCACAACGGCGATATCGCCCACTCCTACACCATCGTCAAGCGCGACACCTGGCCGTCGGGCTGGCGCGAGGTCGCATCGATGCCGCTCGTGCCTTCGGGACGGCCGGTGAAGGCCGGCGGTTGGTTGAGCTTTGATGCCGGCGCCGACCGCGTCTACGCGGCCAAGGGAAACAAGACCGGCGACTTCTGTCGCTACGACACATACACAGGCACGTGGCAGACCCTCGCTTCGATGCCCGTTGGCACCGAGGGCAGGGCACCGGAGAAGGGCGCGAGCGGCGCGGCCGACGGCGACAACTGGGTCTACGCAACCAAGGGCAACAACACGCAGGAGTTCTGGCGCTACGGAATCGCCCGGGACTCCTGGTACCAACTCGCCAACGTGCCACTTGGCCCGACCAACAAGAAAGTGAAAGGCGGCACCGACCTCGCTTTCCTGGTGCGGAACGACACCGGCTGGGTCTACATGCTCAAGGGCTACAAGACCGAATTCTGGCGCTACAATACGGTTTCGGGCGCGTGGCAGCAACTCGCCGACGCGCCGGCCGGGGCTCGGCCCAAATGGGACAAAGGCTCCTTCATCGTCCACGACGGCGACAACTACATCTACGCCCACAAGGCCAAGTACCACGAACTGTGGCGCTACAACGTCGCGCTCGACAGTTGGAGCACGGCCTCGCTCGCACCGATGCCGTACATCGGGAAGTCGGGCTCCAGCAAGAAATCCAAGGACGGCGGCTCGGGCGCGTGGTTTGAGCGAGCCATCTGGTGCCTC
This sequence comes from Caldifarciminota bacterium, assembly GCA_903908785.1. Taxonomy (GTDB): domain Bacteria; phylum Hydrothermota; class Tepidihabitantia; order Tepidihabitantales; family Tepidihabitantaceae; genus UBA2258. The sequence continues at coordinate 8,620 of CAIVTL010000630.1, forward strand.
AAGGGCGGGAACACGCAGGAATTCTGGACGTACTACCCGGACGCCAACACCTGGGTTGAGAACGATACGATGCCTTCGGTCGGCTCGACCGGGCGCAAGCGCCGCGTGAGCTACGGGGCGGACATCGTCGTCGCCGACCGCGCACTCTGGGCGCTCAAGGGCAACAAGACTGTCGAGTTCTGGCGCTACGGCCTCAGTACCGGCACCTATCGTGACGGCGGAACCTCCTGCACTACGCGTGACGCGTCAGGCGTGTTGCGTCTTGCGCCCCTGCCCGGCGTCGCCCGATTCCCGGCGACCATCGGTTTCGAGACGGCACTGCCGGGCCGGATCCAGTTGAAGGTATATGATCTCACCGGCGCCGAGGTGGTAACGCTCGCCTCCGGGTTCTGCCTGCCGGGCCGGCATAGTGTGGCTTGGAGCGGAGCCGACAGCCGCGGTCGGCGGGTCGGCTCGGGCATCTACTTCGTCCAGCTTGCGAGTGAAGGTCTATCCGCAATCAAGCGCGTAACCCTGATGAGGTGAACCATGCTATGCCCAGCGCTTCTTCTGTCGTTCCTGACCGTGGCGGCTTTGCCGACACCCAGGCTCGTGTTGATTCCCGGCGGCTCGTTCGCAATGGGGTGTCACGATACTCTCGGCACCGACGATGAACTCCCCATCCACGATGTGAACATCGATTCGTTCTGGATTGGCAACCTCGCCGTGACGAACCAGCAGTACTGTGCGTACCTGAACTCAGCCTACTCACAAGGGTTGATAGAAGTGAACCAGGGTCTGGTCTATGCGGTCGGTGATACCAACGTGTTCTGCGAAACCGCCGGCGCGCTCGACTCGGGCAGCAGCATCTACTTCGCGGGTGACACGTTCTCCGTCGGCGTGCGCCGGGAAATCCACCCGATGGTCTGCGTCCGTTGGTTCGGTGCCGCGGCCTACTGCAACTGGCTGAGCGCGGAAAGCGGCTATGCTCCCTGCTACGACCTTGCGAACGGCTACTGCAACTTCGGGCAGAGTGGTTTCCGTCTGCCGACCGAGGC
>CAIVTL010000631.1 GCA_903908785.1 Caldifarciminota bacterium
ACGACGCACCAGATTGGAGTGAAGGTCCAGAACGGCCGGTTCATGGCCAGGAATACCGGTTCCGGCCCGGCCGGCGGTGAGGTCAGCCTCGACCAGGCGGGCTCGGACTTCGTCGGCTCAGCCACGGGCAAGGTCGTGAGACTGAACGAGGAACTCGACTCCCTCGCAGGCTTTACAGTCACTGACTCCGGCACCCCGGCCTATGTCTCAGGCATCACCGAGCTGGACAGCAGCCACATCCTCGTCGCCGACGCCCGCAGCGGCGACATCACGAAGATGACGAGGCAGGGCACGGACAAGCAGGAGCTGATATGCGACCTCGACCTGCCGGTCGCGGTCGCGACCGACGCTACCGGTAACATCTGGACCCTGGACCGAGGGACGAGCCGGCTCTATAAGCACCAGCCTGACGGCACGTTACTCCTTAGCCTCGGCGGAGAGGGTGAAGACTCGACCGACTTGGGCCAGCCGGAAGCCCTGGCCGTCAAAGGCCCGCTCGTCTACGTCGCCGACACGAAGAACAACCGGATAGTCGTGTACGACACGGCCGGGACGCTTGAGAGACTCATCACCGGGGACTTTCACTCGCCCGGCGCCATAGTAGCTACCGACTCGGGCCAACTCTACCTCGTGGACAAGACGAAAGGCACCATCGAAGGCATCAACGAGCTGGGCGGCCACCTCCTGACCATAGTCCATGAAGACTCGGCCCCGCTCCGGCAGCTTGCGCTCAGTGACGACGGTCGCTGCCTGGTCACGCTGGCGACCGGCAGCAACGACATCCTCAAGTACGAGGTCGTCGGCGCCGACACGACCGGCGGCGGAGTCCAAGGCGGCGCGGTCAACCTCCCGACTCGTCTCGCTCTCGCCCAACCCTGGCCCAACCCGGCAAGGTCGAGGCTTCAAATCAGCTACGCCTTGCCCAGGCAGACCAAAGCCAGCGTGAAACTCTACGACATCGCGGGCAAGCTGGTGAAGACGCTGGCCAGCGCGGACCAGCGGCCCGGATACTACAACCTGACGTGGAACCGAGAGGACGCGAAGGGTCGCACCTGCGCCTGTGGCGTCTACTTCTGCACGCTGGCGGCAGAGGGCCAGCGATTCGGTAGAAAGGTCGTACTGACAGAATAGGCCGACGGCTCTGCGACTCAGGGGCTGCCCGCGACCGCGCGGGCAGCCCCGTCATGCATCGGACTCGCGGTCTCTCTGGGGCGCTACTTCAGCAGGAAGCGGGCGTCGAGGACTAGCGCGCCTTTGCCTTCTTCGTACACTAGCAGCGGGTTGATGTCGAGTTCGTCGATTTCCTTGAAGTCGGTGACGAGCTGGGACAACCGCTGCAGGCATTCCTTTATCTTCAGGATGTCGCGCGGGGCTTCGCCGCGATAGCCTTGCAGTATCTTCACCGCCTTGATGCCGTAGACCATTGAGTCGGTGGAGATGTCGTTCAAGGGCGCGATGCGGAAGGTGACGTCTTTCAGGACTTCCACGAGGATACCGCCGAGTCCAAACATCAGGAGCGGGCCGAACGACGGGTCGCGTTTCATGCCGAGGATGGTCTCCGTGCCTTTCGGCGCCATCTGCTGGACTATCACGCCCCAGATGTCGGCGTCGGCCTTCTTTGACTTCACCGTGTCGAGCAGGCCGGCGAATTCGGTCTTCATTTTCGCATCGTCGGTGATGTTCACCCGCACGCCGCCGAACTCGGTCTTGTGCAGGATGTCCGGTGAGACAATCTTGATGACAACCGGGTAGCCGATTTCCTGTGCGGCGCTGACCGCCTCATCCGCGGTCTTGCAGAGCCGGAACTCCGGAACCGGCAGGCCATAGGCCTTGAGGATCTCGTGCCCCTCGGGTTCGGACACGAACCGAGTCGGTCGCGCCATGACCCGGGCGAGGATTTCCTTCACCTTTTGCGGCTCCACGTCGGCGAAGTTCTTGACTTCGCCCTGGGGGCGGCGGCTCCATTCGCCGAAATCGGCCATCGCCGCAAGGGCGCGGGCGGCATTTTCGGGGAACTGGTAGTGGGGAATATGGTCGCGCATGAGTTGGCGCCGGACTTCCTCGGCGTTCATCATCGACTGGATGCAGGCGAGGATGGGCTTGTCCGACTTCTGTCCGATGTCGGCGGTGATGCGGGCGATGTCTTTCGATTCCGCCATCAGTGTTGGCGCCCAGATGGGCAGCAGGGCGTCGACGTTCTCGTCGGCCATCAGCAGTTCGAACGCGGTGCGGTAGCGGTTCTCGTCGGCGTCTCCGATGACGTCGACGGGGTTGTTCGTTGAAGCCGTGACCGGCAGGTGCTTCTTGAGCTCGGTCCGGGTATTCTCGGAGAGCTGCGCGAGTTTGAGGCCGTTGCGGATGCAGGCGTCGGTCGCCATGATGCCGACGCCGCCGGCGTTGGTAACGATGGCGACGCGGCGGCCGCGGGGAGCCGGCTGGTAGGCCAGCGCTACGCCTTTGGCGAATAGTTCGTTGATAGTGTCGACGCGCAGGATTCGGGCCTGGGCGAAGAATGCGTCGTAGGCGGCGTCGGAGCCGGCGAGCGCGCCGGTGTGGGACGACGCGGCTTTGGCGCCCTCACTGGTGCGGCCGGCCTTGATGGCCAGGATGGGCTTCGGCTTCTCCAGGTGCGACGTGGTCTCGCGCGCGATGCGCATGAACTCCGTCGGGTGGACCAGGTCCTCGAGGTAGAGCATGATGACGTCGGTCTCAGGGTCATCGCGCAGGTAGGCGAGGAGGTCGTTCTCGTTGATGTCGGCCTTGTTGCCGATAGAGGCGAATTTAGAGAGGCCGACGTCTTCGGAAATCGCGTATTCGAGGGCGCTTAAGCCGACGGCGCCGGACTGGGAGACCAGCGCGATGTTGCCGAATGCCGGCATGAAGCGGCCGAACGTGGCGTTGAGCCGGACCTGGGGAGAGCTGTCGATGACGCCGAAGCAGTTGGGCCCGATGAGCCGGATGCCGTACTTGCGGGCACGGTCCCGGACCGCCAGTTCGAGCTGGGCGCCGTTGGGCCCGAGTTCCTTGAACCCGGCGGAAATCACGACCGCGCCTTTGACTTTCTTCTGGCCGCACTCGGCCAGCACCGCGGGCACGGCCAGCGCGGGAATGATGAGCACCGCGAGGTCGACCTCGTCCGGTATCTGGAGCACGGTCTCGTAGGCCTTGACGCCAAGCACCGACTTGGCGGTCATGTTGACCGGGTAGACTACGCCGGTGTAGCTGTTCATCAGGACATTACTGAAGAGTGCCCGGCCGACCGAGCCTTCGCGGTTGGACGCGCCGATAACCGCGGTCGAGCGGGGCCGGAAGATGAAGTCAAGCGAACCGGGTGTTGGCATAGGTACCTCTCTATTTCTTGCCCTGGAACCGCATGGTCAGGGTGTAGACGCCGTCTTCCCACTTGGTCTCAATCGGCAGCCCGGTGCGGGTCATCAACCGGTAGGCGCGGGTGTTGGAGTCGAGGACATAGCCGATAAAGCCTTTGATGCCCTTCATCTTGGCGACTTTGGAGAGATGGTTGAAGAGCACCCCACCGAGTCCGCGGTTCTGGAATTCATCTTGGACCTCGATGGCGTACTCGGCGAGCCCGGTTGCCTTGTCCACGTAGTAGCGGGCTGAGCCGACGATACGTTCCTCGCCGCCCTGCTTGAACGCGGCGACAAGGGCCATCTCCGATTCGTAGTCGACGTTGACGAACTTGGACATTTTCTCATGAGGCATCGCCTTCAAGTAGGAGAAGAAGCGGTAGAATACCGTGTCCTTGGAGAAGGAGTAGAAAAGGTCGCGCATGGCCGGCTCGTCGGTCGGCCGGATGGGCCGCAGGTAGACCGGCGTGCCGTCCTTGAGCGCGCCCTGCGCCTCGAATTCCTCGGGGTAGCGGGCCTCGACCAACGGCAACTCCGGCTGGTCGGCGTAGATGTAGTGCTTTTCCTTGGCGAGCTTGAAGAGTTCGGACCGGAACTTCGGGTGGGCGACCGAGATGAGGGCCAGGGCGCGGTCGCGTACTGTCTTGCCGTGCAGGTAGGCGACGCCCCATTCGGTAACCACGTAGTGGACGTCGCCGCGCGAGGTGGTGACGCCCGCGCCCTCGGTGAGCGTCGGGACGATGCGCGAGAACTTGTCGTCGTCGCGGGAAGACCGGAGTACGATGACCGCCTTGCCGTCCTTGGAGTGGGCCGCGCCGCGCACGAAGTCAACCTGCCCGCCGATGCCGGAGTAGAACTGGTAGCCGATGGAATCGGCGCAGACCTGCCCGGTCAGGTCCACCTCCAGCGCCGAGTTGATGGATACCATCTTGTCGTTCTGGGCGATGACGAAAGGGTCGTTGGTATAGTCGACCGGGTGGAACTCGAACATCGGGTTGTTGTTGACGTAATCGAACAGGCGCTGGCTGCCCATCGCGAACGAGACAATGACTTTGCCCGGGTGGAGCGTCTTCTTGCGGCAGTTGATGATTCCCGCCTCGATGAGGTCAATCGTCGAGTCGGAGAAGACCTCGGTATGGATACCTAAGTCCTTCTTGTCTTTCAAGTAACTGAGCAGGGCGTTGGGGATGCCGCCGTAGCCAACCTGAATGGTGGAGCCGTCCTCGACCAGGTCGGCCACGTTCTTGGCAATCCGCCGTGCGACCTCGGACTCGCCCGGCGTCACGAATTCGTAGAGCGGGGCGTCGTTTTCGACCACCGCGTGAATCTTGTCGATATGGATGAACGCGTCGCCGAGCGTGCGGGGCATCTGCGGGTTGACCTCGGCGATGACGTAGCGGGCTGCCTCGGCCGCGGGCTTGGTAATGTCAACCGACACGCCGAAACTGCAGAAGCCATGTTCGTCCGGCGGGGTGACGTGAATCAGGGCGACGTCGATGGGCAGCCGGCCGGAGCGCAGCAGTTCCGGTATCTCCGAGAGGAATATCGGCGTGTAGTCGGCGCGGCCTTCCCAGACCGCGGGCCGGATATTAGGCATGATGAAGAACGCATTGGCCCGGTAGCGCGAGGCCAGCTTCTCCTGGGCGTAGGGCGCAACGCCGAGGGTCAGGAGGTGGGTGATTTCCACGTCCTCGGTCGGGCAGTCGGCGAGCGCCTGGACCAGCTTCTGGGGCGTGCCGCAGGCCGAGCCGATGAAGACCCGGAATCCGGGCCGCAGCACCTGCAGGGCCTGGTCAGCGGTCTTGATTTTACCGCGATACCGTTCGCGCCAGTCAGTATTCGTCATGATCTCCTCTTGGTTCCGGCGTCGGACACGTCGGACAGGTCGGACTGGTCCGGCAAATCCGGGCTCCGCGGCTCACTCCGCGAATGGCCTTAAGAATGGTTTTCCGTTCTCCTCTTCGATGACACCAAAGGCGAAATCCGGGTCGTGCTCAAAGAACGAGAGCCACTTTCCGGTAACGGCCTGCTGTACGAGCTTCTCCTTCTGTTTCATAGTCTCGAGAGGGACTAAATCATACCCCATAATATAGGGCGTGGCAACATGTGACCGCGTCGGAATCAGGTCGCCCCAGAAGACCGCGAGAACAGGGATCGAGGGATCAAGGGATCCAGGGATCAAGTGTTCGGCAGTCCGAGTTCGTCCGGTCGGATCTGCAATTCTGAATTCTGGTTTCTGGTTTCTGAATTCTGATTTCTCCGTGATGGTCACTATCTGATGGCCGGGTGTGTGGCCGCCCGTCAGCACAAGCTCAAGCCCAAGCTCAAGCCGGACGTTGCCGTCGACCAGCTCCAACAGCCCGGCTTCCTGCAGAGGTCGGAAGTTCTCGGGCAGATAGGCGGCGCGGGACCGGCGATTGGGATTCAGCGCGAGGTCCCACTCTTTCTGCTGGACATAGTGACGGGCATTGGGGAAGCGGGGGACAGGCTTGCCTGAGGAGTCGAGCTTGGTAGCCCCGCCGGCATGGTCGAAGTGCAGGTGCGTGAGCACGACCTTCGTGATGTCATC
>CAIVTL010000632.1 GCA_903908785.1 Caldifarciminota bacterium
ATCTACCTGAGAAAGTCGGACTCGGTCGCGGTCGGGTTCGAACTCGAATCGCTGCGCCTCGGCAGCGCCCGCATGGAAATCCCCTATGCCGAGGGCCGGCGCACGTGCCGGGTCGGCCTCGGGAGCTACAAGCCGTTCCGGATTGACAGCCTGCAGGTGTCGGGCGGTATCTGCGAGATGGTCATTGAGAACCAGTTTGCGGTGCCGGTGAACATCGGGCTGGACGTGCCGAAACTCGGGTTCAAGTCCCAGTACCGGATTGACGCGAAGGCGTCGGTGGCGGTCGACCTCGACCTGACCGGGCTGGCGCTTGATAACCGTAGCCGGGTCAACTCGCTCTTCGACTTCCACGTCACGGCGGTGCCGGATACGTCGCGCGGGGTCGTGACCCTGGGCAAGAGTGACGGCATCGCGGTTACCTACCGGACGAACAACCTGAAGGCCCTGCGCATCGCCGGTGAGTTCCGGGAACCGGTGTACGTCAGGTCCCGACTTGATACGCTGCCCCGCCTGCCCTACGGTGTCCACGGCCTGCGCGTGGCTGCGGCCGACCTGGCGCTCGACATCGAGAGCAGCGTCGGGTTTGCATTCGAGGTCTGTCTGAAGTTCACCGCCTGGCGCAACCTGGTACCGCTGCGCACGCAGGAGCAGACCATCGTCATTGCCGCGGGCCAGCCGGAAGACCCGGTTCGTACCGAACAGACGGTACCGCTCACCGACCTCATCAATACCGGCCCCGACTACATTACGGTCGAGCAGGTGACGCGCATAATGGGCCAGGGCAACAGCGAGGTCAGTGCGTTCATCGCCGGCCGGGTGACGATGAGCACGCCCATGCGGCTGGCCTTTGTCGCGGACACCATCGCGACTTCGGCCAAATCGATACCGATGAGCGAGTCGCAGCGCAGCCTGGTGAACGACCACCTGGTTGGAGCCGAAGCGACACTGCAGCTTGCCAACCATCTGCCCATCGGGTTCTCGGGCCGACTGGTTATCCGGCCGGATTCCGGCGCGGCCATGGACCCCGGCACGCTGGTTGACTCGGTCGTCATACCCTTTGGAGTGCCGCCGGGCGCGCTTGACCACGCGGGCAATTGCGTCGGGGACGGCGACACGACCATGGTTGTGGAACTCGACAGCGCCAATGCGACCCTGTTGCGCACCTGGCCGCTCAACGCTCGCGTCATTCTTGAACTGCCGAACACCGATACCGTAACCGTCCGCACCACCGACCGGATGACTTTCGACGCGCTGCTCGGTCTGCGCGTGCGGATACAGGAATAGCCAATGAACGCTTTGCTGCTGCTGGTCGTCACCGGCATCTTCAACCCGGTCACCGCGGTCGGGCCGGATGCGATGCTCGTGAACCCCGCGCAGCTCGCCTACCCGGAACGGCCGGGATTCGCGTGCCGGATCCTCGGGCTTGATGCCGGGTTCGGCAACAACTCATTCAGCATCGCCCAGTACAACCGCTATACCGGGGCCTTCCTTGGGGACGCGGCCAAGGCCGACATCCTCGGCTCGATACCGACGTCGGGACTGCTGCTCGCGGGCCGGGCCCAGGCGGCAGGCGCGGAGTTCGGCTACGGCAACTTCGCCGCCTCGGTTCGGACCACCGGCTCGGCCGAGGCAACGCTGCCCCGCGATGCGTTTGACCTCGCGCTCCAGGGCAACGAACTCGGCCGTACCTATTCCGCGGCAGGGACCGCGGCGCGCGCGCAGGTGCTCTGGCGCGCGGGCGTCGGCTGGGCAACCGCAATCGGCCGCAACTTCACGGTCGGGCTCGGCGCACACCGGCTCCAGGGCCTCTTCTACGCCGACCTCACCGACGCGTCGGCCTCATTCCTGACGACCGAACAGGCGTTCGCGTCGTCAGGCCGGGTGGCGTACCGGATGGCCTCGGGCGGGAGCGGCTGGGCATTTGACGCCGGCCTCGCATACGTGCACGACCAGTGGCGGTTCAGCCTCGGATGCCTCGACCTCGGCACGGGCGTCCACTGGACCGAAGGCGTCAAGCGGGGCGTGTATACCTTCGCGCTCGACACGGCGAACCTGTATCAAATCGTCACGCAGGGCAAGTTCAAGCAACAGTTCGACCAGGCCGCCGGCGGCTACTTCACCACCGACGTGCCGGTGATTGTGAACCTCGGCGCGGCCCGCCGAATCTACAACTGGCTCAACGGCAGCGTGCTCATCCAGCAACGGTTCCGCGACGGCGACCTGGGCAAGAACTGGAGCGCCCGCGCGGTGTGCGAAATGTGGCCCCTCCGATGGCTGCCGGTCGGACTTGAACTCGGCTATCGCGGCTTCGCCGGGCCGATGTTCGGGTTGGACCTCGGGCTGGTCACCGGCCGATTCGCACTGGTTATCGGCGCCAAAGACCTTGCCGGCCTCTTTGCCTCGGCCAAGGGAGCGGAACTCAGCCTCGGCATCGGATTCGGGACCTTCTTCATCGAGCGTCCGGCGTACGTGCCCGACACGGTCACCCTCGGCGACAACTGAGCCGCGGCCACCAACCACCAGCGACACAAGCGCAAGCAGGGGAGAGCGCAAGCTTCCGGTTTGGGATTTGGAGTTTGGGATTCGTGATTTGGTGCTTGGAGCTACCCGCGCCCTGCGGGCTATCTACAATCTAGAATCTGCAATCTTGAATCTAGAATGCCGGGCGAGCAGGCTGACCGGGCACGCACCCGGCATTTCTGTCCTTCGGTCCGGACACACTGCCAACCGCAAACTGGGAACTGGAAACTGCGCGCAGGATGCGCGCCGCTGTCAGCCGTGAGGCGGACGCAGGGGAGCCGCCGCCCGCGCGGCCCAGCACGGACTAACGCTGCACGCCTGAAATCCGCATGACCTCGTTCGAATCCACGAGTTCGGTGAACCGCGCGGCTTTCTTGACATACTTGTTCCGGTTGCTGGCGTCCCAGCGCGCGGCATTCCCAGAGCCTGCCTCCTTTAGTTCGTGGAATTCGAACTCGCACGCCTGCTGGCCTTGGACCGTAAGTAGCAACGGCGAAATACCCGGGTTTTCCATCCTGGTCTGCGAGACTCTAAACTTCAACGCGTCGGAGAGCCTATACCTAGCGAATGTCGCCAGCTCCCTAGCTGCCGAAATCGCTGGGGTGGGTTCCGACGGGTCTTCGGTTACCTCAGTCAGGATGGTACCAATCGTCCACAGTGTCGTGCTTGCAGTTCGCCAGTGAAGTTCATCTAGCTGGCGCGCCGCCAGAGACGGAGACAACATTCGCTCCAGCGCACGAACACGATCCAGGGGGAGGGCCGCCAGGTTCGTTTTCCGAACGTACTCCACGACGAAGAAATTCTGTAATGCCTGCACGACGAAGTTGAAGGCCGCAGTGTCGATGGCCAGCGCGGGGGTGACAATGAGTTCGAGTGCATCCTCCGCTTGTCCAACCAGCGCATAGTCCTTGTCTAGGTTCCCGTGAATCCAAAACCGCATGAGCCTATCCACGACCAAGTCCACGTAGCGCGTTGCCCCGTTTCTCATCGCTGGCCGTGCGACATGGACAGCTAGACTGGTGGACTCAAACAGCGCCGATGCGCCCTCTCCACTGAGTGTTTCACTCCGTTTCCAACGCAGTTCTCGTAGTACCCCAGAAAGACCGAGAGGCGTACACAGGATCCGCCACAGCCAGCGTCGGACGGGCTCTTTTGCGCCCACCGGGAGTGTGGCAAGCCGATAGATCCGCACCATCAGTCGGTCGATGTACCTCGACGGCTGTAGCCTTTCAGCGACCCACCGTGCGTAGAGCCACAGGCTAGACAGGCACGCTACCGCAAGGCTGATTGCCATGTCGAGGCCCCATGTGACAGGCTGCGTCCAGCGAAGCAAGGCGAGACAAAACAGGGCGGAGGCGGCGTACAATGCGGCGTATGAGATGAAGACCCAATTGCGAACCATTCTGTGGGCTTCGTCCAGTACATAGCCTGAAAGGCCTGCGAAGGCGAGTGGCAGCGTAAGTGTGAGCGCCAACACTGCACTCAAACACTGAGGGAGCGAGCTGAGTAAGTAGTGGGCAGAGTCCTTGCGATAGCCGGGCGAGATGAACGACAGAATCGCGAAGGTCAGGAACCACGCCCCTGCCACCCAGAACCGCAGGGACTTCCCCGTGGCGTCACGGGTCTCGGGAAGCTGGACTTGTTTCAGTGGCTTGATGCCCACGTTCTCGCGTGCCCAGGCCGGGCGGGGTTCGGTGTTCACCATCAGGCGAAGCGTGCCAATTCGGGGCGGGAAGTCAAGTCGGCTGGGCGCACAAGGGCGGGCGAATGCCGCGTTGCCGGGCGAATGGCTGGAGTTCATCCAACGACCGGCGGAGCGG
>CAIVTL010000633.1 GCA_903908785.1 Caldifarciminota bacterium
CTCACTTTCGGGTTCGTCAAGGAATCACCGTAACCGTACGATGCCGGCGGGAGCCAGTGTGCGCCCATCCTTGCATGCGTCCAAGTCCGACGCGGGCCGGCCGCAGCCGGACGACGAATCAGCGCATCTTGCCACACGGCATTGTGCCGCCGAATTCGGACGGAGTCAAGGCGGGCAGAGGAGAGTAGGTAGAATGTAGGAGGTAGAACGTAGGGAGTAGGAGATGCAGCGCGGGGCGGCTCGGGACCGGTCTGCGGGTTACGGCAGTGCTCAAGCTTGCGGCTGGGGCTTTTCACTTTGTCGGAGTCTCGGGCTGGCGCTTGCGCTTGTGCCTGAGTTGTCCTAGAATCGGAACGTGCGTTCCCCACCGGTTCGGCGTCGAGTGCTGGCGACAGTCCTGCTGGTCGGGCTGGGCGTGGTCGTCATGCTTCTCCCCTCGTTCATCCGCGGCGGGCGTCGGCTGACGGTCAACCCTTTCGCTCCGCTCGCCGACTCCGGGCGGGTGCCGACGGACTCGCTCGGGCTGGACTCGGCGCGTGTCACGGCCGCGCTGGAGCAGGTGGACGACCCGGAGCTTCACCTGAGCATCGTGGAACTCGGCCTGGTTCACAGTCTCAAGGTTGATTCGGCCCGCAATGTCGCGGTTGTCCTTGCCCTGACGACCCCGGAATGCCCCTATGGACCGAACCTGGCATACTCAACGCTCGAAGCAATCAAGTTGGTTCCCGGCGCAGAGCAGATATCGGTCCGGCTCGACCCGAACCTGCCGTGGGACCCGGCGCGGTTGTCCGGCCGGGCTCGGGCCCGGTACGATTCGCTGTTCGGCCCTGCAGAAAGATGAACCGCCAGAGACACCAAGTAGCAAGGACGAAGTACAAAGGACAAAGCAACACGGAAAGTGGAAAGGCCGAAGTCCGACTCCGACTTTCCTTGTTTCCCTCTTGCTTAGTCATTTGTCCTTATGACTTTGTCCTTGAGCCCCCGGGCTAGAGTATGCTCCAACTCATCGGTAAGGCCCTGCTCCTCGGGCTCTCCACCGGCCTGTTCTGCGTCGGGTTCTGCCTGCCGATTGCCGGGCCGGTCCTGCTGGGAAGAGAGCGGCACGGGTTTAAGGATTCGGCTGGCGCCGTGGGCCTGTTTCTTGTCGGCCGCCTTGCCGGCTATCTGCTCTTCGGGGCAGTATTCGGCCTGCTCGGCGCTGCGTTGGCGCGGGTCGGCCAGTTCCGAACCGTGGTGCTGCCTATCGTCTACCTGCTGCTCGGCGTCATGCTCATCCTCTACAGCTTCGTGCTCTCCTTCCCGCACATTGGTCTCTGCCGCGTCCTCGGGCCGAAACTCCAGTCCCGCTGGTACCTGCTGGTCGCCGGCTTTCTTGCCGGCATCAACCTCTGTCCGCCGTTCCTGTTGGCCATGACCGCGGCCGTTGACGCGGGCACGCCCTGGAAGGGCCTTGTCTTCTTCGCCGCCTTCTTCGTTGCCACAAGTGTGTACCTCACGCCGCTGCTTCTGGCCGGAGTTGCCGCCCGGTTCCAGTCGGTTCGGTTCGCCGGCCGCGTCGCCTCGGCCCTGGCCGGGCTCTGGTTCGTCTATCTGGGCATCTCCACCCTCGCACGCCGGTTCTAGCCCCGCCCGAAATCGCTTGACGTTCAACCGGCACAAGGTGTATAATAGAGGGCGATGCGGGAAAACTCCCGTCTGGCTGCGATTCCCGGACTAGTCCGGCATTCTGCCGGTACTGCGCCCGGTCGTAAAGGAGACGTCCATGCCTGAAGAACAGGAAAAACAACCAACTGCGGATGGCGGCGAATCCGGCGCCACACTGGAGCAGCGGTACGGCGTCCCCTTCGTAGACTTGGCGAACTTCAAGATCGACTCCGAGGTGCTGCAGATGTTCCCGGAGACGTTCATGCGGACAAAGAAGCTCATTCCGCTTTTCCGCTCCGGCAATACGCTGGCGGCCGCATTCGTCGACCCGGGCGACATCTTCAACGTCGACGAGGTGCGCCGGATGACCGGCATGGAAGTCGAACCGATGGTCTGCCGCGACCTCGAACTCCAGGAAGCCCTCAACCAGCACTATTCCGCGTCCCAGACGGCCGACTTGCCCGACGAACCGGAAGTCACGAGCCTCGACGACCTGCCCGACGAAGAGGAAACCTCCGCCCAGGCTGAGCAGTCAAGCGAGCCGCGCAAACTCGAAGAACTGGCTTCCGAAGCGCCGGTCGTCGCCTGGGTGAACAAGATGATCATCCGCGCGGTCCGCGAGCGCGCGTCCGACATCCACATCGAGCCGACCCGTGAAGGACTTACGGTCCGGTTCCGCATTGACGGCATTCTCCACGGGATTGTCTCGCCGAAGAAGGCGCTGCAGCTCGCGGTCGTTTCCCGTATCAAAATCATGTCCCGCATGAACATCGCCGAGAAGCGCATCCCGCAGGACGGCCGCTACGGCGCCCTGGTTGATGGCCGCGAGATAGACTTCCGCGTCTCGACTTTCCCGACCACCTACGGCGAGACGGTGGTCATGCGTATCCTCGACCGGATGCGTCTGCTCTCGCTCGACGAACTCGGCCTGATGGGCGATTCGGCCGTCCTCTTGCGGGAGATGATTGCCAAGCCCCACGGCGTGCTGCTCGTCACCGGCCCGACCGGCTCGGGCAAGTCCACGACCGTCTACGCCATCCTCGGCGAAATCCGTTCCGGCGACAAGAACATCATTACCATCGAGGACCCGGTCGAGTACGACATGGATAAGATCTGCCAGTCTCAGATCAACGAAAAGGCGGGCTACACCTACCTGATGGGACTCAAGCACATCCTGCGCCAGGACCCGGACGTCATCATGATCGGTGAAATCCGTGATGGCGAGACCGCGTTGGTCGCTATCCGCTCCGCGCTGACCGGGCAGCTCGTGTTCTCGACCATCCACACCAACGACGCGCCCGGCACCATCACCCGTCTGATTGACATGAACATCGAGCCATTCCTCGTCGCGTCCGCCACTGAGGGCGTGGTTGCCCAGCGGCTGGTACGGCAGATCTGCTCGAAGTGCCGGGAGCCCTACGACCCCCCGCCCAAGCTGCTCCAGGAAATGGAACTGGCCCCGGGCACGCAGTTCTTCCGGGGCAAAGGCTGCGAGCGCTGCCGCAACACCGGCTACAAGGGTCGGATCGGCATCTTCGAAGTGATGAAATTGAACGATCGCATCCGCGAGCTGGTCGTCACGCGGCCGCCGACCAGCGCCATCCGCGCGCTGGCCCGCGAGTTCGGGATGAAGACACTCTGGGAAGACGGCATCGCCAAAGTCGTCGCCGGCACCACCACCATCGAAGAAGTGATGGACGAGGCCGAAAAAGTTGATTAACTAGGGAGCGGGAAACCATGCCATTATTCTATTACAAGGTTCGTGACAAAGAAGGCAAGATCGTCTCCGGCACGCTCGAGGGCACCGACGTCACCACCGTCGTCGAACGCCTCGACTCGTTCGGCTACGTCCCGATTACCATCCGTGAAGAGAAGCGGGCGACCGGGGTCAGCGTTGACTTCGGCAAGTTCTTCGAGCGGACCAAGCCGGTCGACCTCATCAACTTCACGCGACAGTTCGTCACCCTGCACCGCGCCGGCCTGCCGATGCTCTCGGCCATCGGCGCGCTGCAGGCGCAAACCAAATCCAAGCCGCTTGCCCGCGCGCTCGACGCCATCCGCAAAGACCTGATGGGCGGCACCGCGCTGTCGGCGGCCATGTCCAAGTTCCCCCAGGTTTTCAGCGAGCTGTACGTCAACTCGATCTGGGCCGGCGAGACGGGCGGTGTGCTGGACGACATCCTCGACCGGCTGGTGATGCTACTGGAACACGAACGGAAGCTGAAGTCGGACGTCGGTTCGGCGCTGCGCTACCCGCTCATCCTCATGGTCGGCTTCGTCATCGCCATCATTGTCCTCTCGACCTTCGTGCTGCCCAAGTTTACCATGATGCTGACCCAGGTGGGCGGCAAG
>CAIVTL010000634.1 GCA_903908785.1 Caldifarciminota bacterium
GTAATGCCGCGCAGCATGTCGATGTCGCCCCACCAGTCCTGCACGGGAACGCCTTTGCTTTCGTCGAGATAGCGTTTCTCGTATGGCATGCCCGACTTGGAGTAGACCAACTTGCCCGCTGCGTCGAGTTGGGACATCCTCTCCTTGCTGTAGCGCCAGTAGCGGGTGACGCCCTTCCACTCATAGTGCGGATTACCCTTCGCCGCTCCGCCTGGCCCGGTGACGTCCGCCTTGTTGAACAGTCGGCCCGTCAGCGGCTCGATGTTGCGATACCAGTTCTTGACGGTGCTCTCGGGCAGCGGGAGGTGAATCACGTTGAACGTCGCCGTGTCGGTCCTGGTGTAGAACAGGATGACATCGTGAATACGGCCAAGGTGAGTAGCGCCCTGCTTGGCGTCGCTGTGGGCGTCCGAGCGTTTCCACACTATCTCGTTCACGAAGCGCTGCGGCCCGAAGACGGCGTCCATGAGAATCTTCAGGTAGTGGCTGGCGGTCGGGTCGCAGTGGAGGTAGATACTGCCGGTCGGCTTGAGGACGCGGCGGAGTTCGACGAGGCGCGGGGCCATCATCGCAAGGTAGGCGAGCATGTCGTTCGCCCCGAGGTAGGTACGGAAGGCTTGCATGGCCTGACTGACCTTGCCGCCGGCTTCGACTATCTCCTTGTAGGCCAGGGCCGCGGATTCGTCCCACTGCCAGGTGTCTTCAAAGGCGTGAATCTGGGCCGCAGACTGGCTGCCGTTGCGTTCTTTGAAGAGGACGTTGTAGTCTTGATTGCTCTTGAACGGCGGGTCGAGGTAGATGAGGTCAACCGACTCGTCCTTGACATAACGGCGCAGGATGTCGAGGTTGTCGCCGTAATAGAGAAGATTACCCTGAGGAGACTCGGTCATTGCCAGAGAGAATATTGGCGCTGGGGTTGATGTCAAGCGAACGCAGGCCGTGGGATTTCCGATTGGCGATTGGCCGGACGGTCCGCCTTGGCGCGGGGGCGGGTTTCGGGGTCTGGAAGCGGGGGAGAAAGCAAGGCGCGATTGAGTGCAGGACAGGGTTACGGGCGGAATCTCGCTTTGAGTCTTGGGTGGCGACCTGCATTGGAGCGGCGGTACGGGTTGCGGGATTGGGGTTGGAGAGCGACCATCTCGCCGCCCTGCTTGTCGCCTGCCCTGTCAACCAGCCCGTCGGGTAGCCAGCCGACCAGCATACTGGCCTCGGGGCCGGACAGCCCCTGTTCCATAACCCCGGCCCTAACCTCTACCAGTTTGGCCCCAAGCCTGCGCCCCAACCTGCGGGCAGGCCCGCCGGGCACTTTCTGACCGGTCTTGGGGTCGAGCCCGGACCCGGTCATACCGGGCAACCCGGAGGCGAGCTTGGTGCCAATCGAGCCTTGGAGCGGGCGGGCCATAAGGCCGACATACGAACCCCCGGGCGACCCCCCGGGGTGGAAAACAGCCAGAACATGTCCGCTTTCGCGAGTTCGGCATATATACTCTTGTAGAGCAAGATGAAAGGAGTTGCACATGGCTGTAAGGACACGCAGTGCCGGTCTAAACCGCGAAACGCGGGTCCTGCTGGAATACATCGGCAGGGCGAGACCGGCCAACCGGGCCTATGGGCTGCCGGTGGAAGTAGCGAAGGCTCAGGCACATGCAGCGTTGGACCGGGTCGTGAACTCGTGCGGGCTCAACCACAGCACCGTGGATGGACTGCGCTGGTTCATTGAGGACGCCGCCCAGGCGCTCTGTTTCGGGCAGGGCGACACGCTTGTGCTGGAGTTGGAAGGCATACTGCACAAGTGGATAGTGTTCAACATGGAGTCGAACACGCTGCAACTGCTGATGCGGATTCTGCTGCGCGAGATGGCGGGAATCGTCGTGCCGGCAGAACCGGCGAAGGCAGAAGTCGGAGGTCAGAATGCAGAAGGGAGGACCGCGGCATGAGAAAGGCGGGGCATAGCGCCGGCAAGGAGGCATGGGATGAGTGAGCAGGTCAGGTATGGTAACAGGACCCAGGAGAGGCTGGCTCGGCAGTGCGCCAAGTTCGACATCTCGGTGCGCCAGGGCCGGGCCGACACGCGCAAGGACAAAGACCTGAATGCTCAGAGCCGGCGCTATGCCGAGGCGGCGAGTGCGATTCGGGCGAAGGAGA
>CAIVTL010000635.1 GCA_903908785.1 Caldifarciminota bacterium
ATGGTGTTGCCTTTCTTCTGGATGCTCTCCACCTCCCTCAAGGCCCCGCTTGAGGCACTCAAGTTCCCGCCCACGTGGCTGCCGAGGTCGCCCCAATTCCAGAACTACGTCGAGGTCTTCCGGCAAATCCCGCTCTGGCGCTACCTCTTCAACACCGTCCTCGTCGCCTTCCTCAGCCTCACCGGCGTACTTGTCACCGGCATCATGGCCGCCTACGCCTTTGCCCGGTTCCGCTTCCCCGGCCGTGAAGTCCTGTTCATGGGCTTCCTTGCCCTGATGATGATACCGCTGCCGGTCTACCTCGTGCCATCCTACACCATGCTCTTCAAGCTCGGCTGGATAGACACCTACGCGGCCATGATTGTGCCATGGATTGTGAATATCTTCGCTATCTTCCTGCTCCGCCAGCACATACGGCAGCTCCCGCAGGACCTATTCGATGCGGCCCGGATAGACGGCTGCTCCGACTTCCGCACCTTGGTCAAGATTGTCCTGCCGCTCTGCAAGCCCCCACTCGTCACCATCATGGTCTTTAACGTCATCAGCTCATGGAACTCATTCTTCTGGCCATTGATTGTAACCAACTCGGACAAGATACGCCCCCTGCAGGTCGGGCTCGCCTACTTCTCGCGGGAGCAAAGCACCAACTACACCCTGCTCATGGCCGCGACCACGCTGGCCATCATCCCGCTGATTGTCCTCTTCTTCGCGGCCCAGAAGCAGATAATCCAATCCCAGGCGCGGTCAGGGCTGAAAGAATAGCTGACGGCCGCGCCCAAGCTCGAATTCCGAAACCCGAATGACGATTCAAGTCCGAATGAGGAAAGTCCGAAGTCCCAGCCCGACCCCTAACCCCTAGCCCCTGGCCCCTGACCCCTGCCCTCCGCCCGCGCCCTAGAACCCGATGCCGAAGGTCAGAACCCGCAACTGGAGACCGGCATAGAGAAGAGATATGCGAGGTGTCGGCCCAAGGTGGCGACGGATGTCTGCCCAGCCCCCTTCGAGCCTGATGCCCAGTCCGTAGTAGTCAACGTCGCAGCATAGAGCAACTCTCAGCGCGGGCTCGAATCCAAAGTCCAGTATGCCCGACTGGGAGCCCCACGGGCTGCCGCTCACCTCGGCATAAATGTCAGGTACAACGCCGTAGAAGAACTGCGTCTTCTTAGGTCTGGAGAAGAACGTGTATCCGACATGCAAAGGCAGTGTCATGTCGCATTGCCAGCCATCGAATTCCGCGTACCCATCTAAGAGGGCGGCACCGAAGCGAACGCGGTTGAGAATAACCGTGACTCCTGCCAGCCTGCCCAATAGAAGGGGCGGGCCGTTCCAGAAACACGGACCATCGTCGAGCCCATCGAAGCGAACGAACCTGCTCGGCATCTGGCCCGGCTCGGGCGGGCCGCCAAACAGGCCCGCCCCCACAGCCGGCGCGGCGGCGAGCAGGCAGGCGGCGAGCAGTATCGTGCGCCTCATATTCTAGAACCCGATGCCGAAGGTCAACAGGCGCACATGGAATCCCACATATGGAAACCACCTGCGCGACGGCACCCACGAGTACTGCGTTTCAGTGTCGGTGTTCAGCACGCCGGTCTCCAAACGCGCTCCCACGCCGTAAAGGTCCGCCTCACAACACACAGAGGCCCTTACCGACGGCTCGTACCTGAACGACTGGTCGGAACGCGCGCTGGTGTTCCAGAGACTGCCGCTCACCTCCGCGTAGACCTCTGGTAGTGAGCCATAGAAGAACCATGTGCGTCTCGGCCTTGACCAGATGGTGTAACCGACGTGGACCGGCAGCAGGACATCCGAAGTCCACTCATCCAACGACCACCATGTCTCCATCAGGGCAACGCCGGCACGGAACCTCCCGAGCACGCAGGTTGCTCTGCCGACCCGGATTGATGCCGGTGGTATGCCGTGAGCGAAAAGCGCATACCCGGCGTTCACCCCGTCGAACCGAACGAACCTGCTCGGCATCTGCCCCGGCTCGGGCGGCCCGCCAAACAGACCCGCCCCCAAGGCCGGCGCGGCGGCGAGCAGGCAGACGGCTAGCAGAACGACACGGACGAACGGTCTGAACAGACGCATCAGATACCTCCAGTTTGAACGGGTCAGAGTAACAGACAGGATTCGGCTGTCAAGCAGGGAACGAAAACCGATGATCGCCGGCGGCTCACCGCGTACCGCCGACGGCCATTCGGTCTGAGTTGGCCCGGCCCGGCTGGCGCCGGTCCATGGGACTCCAACGGAGGTCGGGAATCACCCGGAAACGGTCGGGCTTGCGACCCATCTTCGCGTCACCAGATGTACACTATAGCATACATTCCGCCGCCCGCCAACCCGCGTCCTAACTTCACTACTCTCAATTCACTATTCACAATTCTCCTCGTCTACCCTCCCCTACCCCCTAGGCTACCTTTGACGCAAGTTCAGAAGCCCAATTTAAGGCAGTCACGCGGCGGACCACAAGAGGACTTTCGCCGGTTCCTTTTCGATGACCTTCTCGACGTCCTGCTCGATGACCGACGCCGCATCCTCGTTCCTGTCGTTGTCGGGAACCGAGCTCAGACCCTTCTTCCGGTCTGCGCATTCTCAGCGGTACACGCCTTTGCGGCTACCTCTTCCAACTCCCTTTCCGATTCCCTCCGCAATTCCCATCTCGACCGACTTCAAGATGCCCTTTCGGACGAGCGTGTCGCTGCCCGTTGTGCACGATTAATCTGGGGACGCTCCCCCTATTTCGCCGTCGCGTTTGACGTGGGGCAATCGGAGGGCTATCGGGACCCGGTGACCAGTTTGCAGTTTGCAGGACTAGACCGGCACTTCTGACGTCACTATTCTGACCTCTGACTTCTAGCTTCGACCGAACTGCTGCGGCTAGGGCTTGACTGTTAGGGTGATAGGATTCGACCAGGCGATGCCTTGCCATGTGTCGAACTTGCGACCGTAGTCTTTGATGCCGCCGAG
>CAIVTL010000636.1 GCA_903908785.1 Caldifarciminota bacterium
CCTCCTTCCTCTAGCTTCAGTCTTCCATCCTTCCCCCGACGCCTCCGCCGCGCCCCGCCCGGTCACAGGCCCCGGATTCTCGCCTGATACGCAGGAAATCAGTGTCCCGACTTCCTTCTGCACTGCAAGAGCAAGGGCTTCCCCAGCCTAGAGGATGGATTCTTGCGACACTACTGCGCCCGCTGGTCCTGGAATCTCTTGGAGAAACTGCAACCAAGGGCAGTTGTTGCATTTGGCGCACTTGTGCGAAGATGGTACTCCCTCATTCACGCCGGCTCGAAACCAGTTGAGAACAAGCAGCTGTCACACACGTGGCCAGGCGGCGGAAGCACAGAGTTCCTCTGGGTACATCACCCGCGAGGACTATCGAGGGTTGATCGCAACAGCCTCGTAGAACGTCTCCGGGTTCTTCTGCGCTGACCCAGACATCATCTCGGCAAACCTATGCGGCACGCTGGCCAATGCTAGACACCGGGCACGTCCAGTGGTGTTCTGCCGCATCGGCTCCTACGGAACAACCGTACAGCACCTGACCTGCCTTTGTCCAAGAGGAGGAATCGTGTACGTGGAAGATGACAACAGCGGTCTGTTCTGCATCCAATCGCGCGGGAAGTTCGGCTTCATCGACAAGTCCGGCCGAATCGTAGTCCGGCCGCGGTTTGACTCGCCGAGCCGCTTCAGAGAAGGCCTTGCGACGGTAGAATACAGGGGCAAGACCGGCTACATCAACCGCACCGGCGAGTTCGTGTCCAAGCCAGAGTACGGCGACGACTGCGGCGAGTTCCGCAACGGGTTCGCCTCTGTACAACTCGACCGGAAGTACGGATCCATAGACCGGCGCGGTCGCGCCGTTGGCCGGCTCGAGTTCTCGGCCTGCGGCAGCTTCTCCGAGGGACTTGCGCACGTCTGCAAGGGCGGCAAGTCGTTTCACGGATTCGCCGCCCAAGGCGGCAAATGGGGCTTCATCGACGAGAACGGAAAGACGGCAATCGAGCCACAGTTTGATGGCGCGGACGAGTTCCGCGAGGGACGCGCATGCGTGAATGTCGGCGGCAAGTCGGACGGCTCCATCGGGATCCAGGGCGGCAAGTGGGGCTTCATCGACAAGACCGGCTGTTTCGTGGTCAAGCCGAGATACAGCCGGCCCAGCCGGTTCTCGGGCGACGTGGCCGTGGTGCACGTCGGCACGAAGTGCGGCCTCATCGACCGCAGCGGACGTGCCGTCGCCCGAGCACGTTTTGACCAGGTCAATGATTTCCAGGACAGTCTTACGCCTGCCTCTGTCGCGGGTAAGTGGGGCTTCATCAACAAGACTGGAAAGTGGAAGGTCGCCCGGCGGTTCGACATGGCGTGGCGGTTTGACGAAGGACTGGCGAAGGTCAGGGTAGGAAAGGACCGCGAGGCACGATGCGGCTTCGTCAGCCGGACAGGCAGGATGAAGATACCCATGCAGTACGCGAACGCCTATTCGTTCCGCGAAGGCCTGGCCCCGGTTGCGCTCAGCGACGGTCATGGCCGTTCGAAGTGGGGCTTCGTGGACCGCCGCGGTCGGATGGTCATCCGGCCGCAGTTCGACTACGCTTGGCAGTTCTACGAAGGACTGGCGTCGGTTCAGTTCGACAACCTGTGGGGAGCTGTAGACAAGTCGGGCCGGCTGGTAGTGCCGCTGAGGTACAGCAAGGTCGGCATATTCCACGGTGGACTGGCCGAGGTCCAAACCGCGACCGAGCCCGTGAAGTCCGGCTACGTCAACCGGCAGGGAAAGCTCGTCTGGAAGCCGACGCGGTAGCGCGGCTCAAGCACGAACGCAGGCGCCGCGCCCAAGCTAGGAAGTCCCGCTGACATAGTGCAAGATTCCTGACGCGCCCGCTGGCAGGGCCGAGGGGAGCATGGACGCGGCCAATATCATGAAGCCGGCGTTGGCCCGGGGAAACCTGAGTTGCATAGGAGCTACGACCATCGCCGAATACCGCCCCCGCGCCAATTCCGAATTCCCAATTCCTAATTCCCAATCAACGCAGAAATGCCCAATACCCAATTAGAGAACCGCGCTAGCTTGCCGCTTGAGGCTTGCGGATAACTGAGGTTGAGTTATACTGTCACCAAGGAGAACCGCCAATGAAGTTCGTGATTACTATGCTCCGGGACGAGGACGGAATGGTCATCGCCGAGTGCCCGGCGATTCCGGGCTGCGTGAGTCAGGGCAAGACCGAGGAGGAAGCCGAGCAGAACATCCGTGAGGCCATCCAGGCATGCCTTGAGGTCAGAGCCGAGAAGGGCATGCCGCTGACCGTATCCACCCGCCAGGTCGAAGTCGCAGTCTGATGCCGCCGGTTCCGCTGCTGCGCCCACGCGAAGTCGTCCGGGCATTCGAGCGCCTCGGTTGGAGCGTCGCCCGCCAGCACGGCAGCCACATCGTAATGACCAGGCCGGGCCACATCGCCACGCTGTCCATTCCCGACCATCCCGAGGTCGCGCGCGGCACTCTTCGCGCCCTCATCATCAAGGCCGGACTGACGATCGCGGAATTCGTGTCCGCGGACGAGCGCTGACGGCCCTCGACGGAACGGCCGGCAGCCCCCATTTTGCCATTTACCCTTTCCCCTTCGTGTCTTTACGGTTTCCCGCTTCCGTCATTTGACACCCGAGGCGGCTGACTTATACTAGCTTGCAAGGAGGCCTGAATATGCGAACGACCTTAATAGTCTTGTCTTTGGCAGTGCTCGCTTCCGGCCAGACTCCGCGGCCCGGCATCGTCGATGACCAAGACCACTTTGTACCTCGACACGTGGCGGACACGATTGTCCCCGGATGGGCAGTTTTGCTGGGTTGGGCCGGCACTGACATGACTGTATCGGTAGATTCCTTTGCCCTGAGAAAGTGGATAGACGCGATGCTGGCCCGTGACTCGACCGCATTCCACTACAATGACACGGCGGCGGTGGGACAGATGCCGTACAAAGGTGGGCAGGCCGACAGACTTCACGAGTTGTGGGCCGCCGGGCTGCACGTTCGCTGGCCCATAAGCAGCATGGGCGGTGAGCACAGTGAAAGAATTGATTTTCGGGCACGCGGAGCCGTACTCTCTATCTGGGATTCACTAAACCCTCTCGTTCAGTATGCCAACGTCTACCGTGACGGTTTTGAGGTGCTGGACACGGTGCACAGGACAATCGGAGATGTACAGACGAACCCTGCGCGCCGCGCCTACATGGGCTTCGCATATGCCGACGTCCCTGCCGGGTACGCCCATATCGCCCAGTACGAGAAAGGTAAGGCGACAATGGTGGCTGAAACAAGCGGCGGCGGCGGCCAGGCACGAGTGGAGGTAACTGGCGGCTCCGGCGGTTCGTGGCGCGATACAGCCCGCATGGACACCGCCGGGCTCTACACCAATCGGCGCATCGTAGCGAGAGATTCCGTGCGTTCCGATTTGGTAAATGCGACAAAGCGAATCCAAACCCCACTGGGCACGCTGGACTCTCTCCATTCCGCCGGGGGCATAGACTACCGCCGGTCCTGGGGCTACGGCCCGGCGCTGAACGACTCCAACCCTTGGGCGCGAATCTTCAGCCGAGGCGTGAAAGACACGCTTATCGCCGGCGCACGGAATCTGCTGGACTCAGCCACCGTGGACGGCGCGGCAATCGGCGGCTGCTCGGTGAATGGCGACACAATCATGACCGGGCCGGCGGGGAGATACTCAATCCGTTGGTGCCTGAAGGGCGATACTCTCACGACGCCCGGCCCATCTATAGCGTTCGCGGTCTGGTTGGTAGTCGGACCGACTCGTTACCAGCAGGTCGCGCAGCAATTCGTCCCCTACCGGATCGGGTCAAGCTATCACGTCGCGCTCAATGGTGGTATGGACGTGGATCTGCCGCCAAATCAGAAGGTTCATCTCGAAGTCACTCCCAGCGCAGGGTGGTCGCTTCTCGGCGGTACGGCCAAGACCTCGCAATGCTACCTGACCGTGCGGCTGGACGAGGACTAAACATGCCGAACCGGGCGCCCGCCGGCGGGCGCTGCCTCGGCACGACGAGCTATCTGGCTCGCCCGTGCCTGCCGCGTGCCGCTTCCGTCATTTGACACCCGAGGCGGCTGACTTATACTAGCTTGTAAGGAGTCTTGAATATGCGAATAACCTTGATTGTCCTGTTTCTCGCGGTGCTGGCTGCGGCCCCGGCGCGGGGGGATGATGCGCCCGAGGCGTGGCTCATTCCTTTTGCCGCCGCCTACCAGCCGTCGGTCAGCGGGTTCAATGCGAAGTTCGCGGCCAACGGCCTGCCCGAGGCGCGCAGCCGCCATTTCGGCTGGGGCCTTGAGCTCCGCTCGCTCACCGGCTCGTTCCTCATCGGCCCGCTCTTCTTCAAGACGTCGGACGATGTCGAGGACAGCACTTTCCAGCTTCGAACCGACGCCACCGGCATCTTCGGCGAGCTGGGCGTGAAACTGGCGCCGGCCCAGTTCCTGACCATCGTCCCGCTACTCGGGCTCGGCGGCCTGAGCCAGTCGTTCAGTCTGCGCCAGAAGACCCGCAGCATCGGATTCGACACGCTGTTCGGCAACGCGCCCGAGAACGTGTCGCTTACACCCGGGATGAGACTCGCCGGCATGGGAGCGCTGGAGCTGGGGTTCGTCGCGACCACCGCGGCCGGACGGTTCGGAATCGCTCTGCGCGGCGGCTATCTCTATTCGCCGTTCAACCCGGTCTGGCACCTCGCCAACGGCGCCGAGGTCATCGACGCGCCCGACATGCACCTCGGCGGGCCATTCTTCTCTGTCGGGCTGCTGCTGATGCCCGCGGCACAGGCCACGACCGCTACTCAATAAGCCAAGGAGATACGCATGAAGGACGAGCTACGAGTTATGAGTTGCGGGTTACGAGTTGCCGGAGCCGGCAGGAGGAATCTTGTGCGCTGGGTCCTGCCGGCGGTGCTGCTTATCGCCGCGTGCCTCTACACGTACAAGCTTGAAGTGCCCGAAACGCACACGTACCCGGCGACCGGCATCAATGCCCTGAGCGCCGAGACACAGAGCGGCGACATAGCCGTAACCGCGTCCGCGGATACGACCATCACCGTTGACGTCCTGAAGTCCGCCTACGGACGGAACAAGGCCGATGCCGAGAAGGCGATTGCGACCGTGGTGTTCAGCGACACGATTGCCGGCGGCGAGCTCCGGCTCAAGGCCGACATGCCCTCCGGCCCGCGGCCTTATGGCGCCAGTCTCACCATTACCGCCCGGGAGAGCACCGACCTTGCTCTCTCAACCACCAACGGCGGCATCTCAGTCTCGAGCACGCGCGGCTCGATTACCGCCACGACGACCAACGGCGACGTCGAACTGACCGGCACTGCCGGGGCGGCCACCGTGTCGACCACGAACGGCAAGCTGAACGTGCAGGTCCACAGCGGCGCGGTTGACGGCACGACCACCAACGGCAAGATTGACTGCGACCTCGCCGCGCTCGGGCCCACCGAAAACGTCGGGCTCGCGACCACGAACGGCGCCGTAACGCTGCTGTTGCCCGCCGACGTGTCCGCCGTCATCGACGCAACCAACACCAACGGCACCATCACCATCTACGACTTCACGGTCATCTACGAACAGCAGACCACGACCCACCTCCGCGGCCGCATCGGTTCCGGCGCATCGACTATCACCATCACCACCACCGACGGCGACATCACGGTCCGCCGCCGGTCATGACATGAAACGGGAACCCCGGGCCCGCGACCGAGAGTCGAAAGTATATATGGAAAGCTGCATGGACACGGCCGGGGCCGAGCGGTTTGCGCTTGTCTTCAAAGCACTGGGGCATCCGCTGCGGTTGCAGATAGTCACCGGCCTGCTCAACCAGGAGTGCAACGTGAAGTACATGACTGAGCGTCTGGGAGTAGCCCAGGCCACGCTATCGCAGCAACTGGCTGTGCTCAGGGCGGCCGGGGTGCTGAAGCATGAAAGAAAAGGCAATCAGGTCTGTTACCGGGTGGCAAAGCCCTGGCTTCGCGAGCTCGTGCGCCTTGTCACCAGGGAACGGCAGGAGGACTGAACAAATGGCCGAAGTGAAGCACGTCAACGATAACACATTTGAGACCGAGGTTCTGAAGTCGGCGCTGCCCGTTCTGGTGGATTTCTGGGCACCGTGGTGCGGCCCGTGCAAGATGATTGGTCCGATTGTGGAAAGCCTGGCCGGCCGGTACGATGGCAAGCTCGTAGTCTGCAAGGTCAACACCGACGAGAGTCCGTCCACGCCCGGTAAGTACAACGTCCAGGGCATTCCCACCCTGATCGTCGTCAAAGGCGGCAAGGAAGTTGCTCGCCATGTCGGCTACGCGTCCGAGGCGGCGCTCGCCGCCGAAATCGAACCCCACCTCTAGCGATTTTCGATTGACGATTGACGATTGCCGATTGGCGACCGGTTGTCTGAAACCGGCCGCTGCCTGCGCATGAGCGGCCCGGTATTCAAACCGCTCACCCAATCGGTCCTTAGACGTCTCCGCGAACTGACTACGCCGGAGCGGGTAGTCACCGACCC
>CAIVTL010000637.1 GCA_903908785.1 Caldifarciminota bacterium
GAACTGGCTGATTTCCGATTCTATCTTGCCGGAGAGTTCGATGTAGGCAAAGCCATTCGCGGCGCACTGCTCCCGGACGTAGTCCTGGTCCGGGTAAGACTTGCGGCCGAGCTGGTCTTCGTCGGTGTTGACCGCGACGATTATCGGTTTGGCCGTGAACAGGCCGAGCGTGCCGATGGTCTTCAGTTCCTCCGGCGTCAGTTCCTGGCGGCTGACAAGCTTTTCGTTCTCCAGCTTCTCACGGACCGTAGTCAGTAGTTTGCGGTCGCGCTGCTCCTCGTCGCTCAGGCGGTGGCGTTTGTTCTCGGTCTCCGTAATCCGCTCCAGCCGGTTCTCGACCACGGCGAGGTCGCGCAGGAGCAGTTCGGTCCGGATGGTGTCGAGCTGGAGGCGCGGGGTTTCGCAGTTCGCCGGCCACGCGACCGAAGCGCTTTCAAAGGCTCGGACCACGCAGAGCAGGGCGTCGGACGTCTGGATGAACTGCATCACCCGGCTCTTCTCGCCCGGCAGGGCGTCGGCGTCGAAGCCCGGCATGTCGGTGAAAGTCAGGCTGGCCAGCGTTACCTTCTTCGGGTTGAAGATGAGCGCCAACTCGTCCACGCGCGCGTCGTGCACCAGCGCCGTGCCGGTGACGCCGTCCTTGCGCCGGGTGGCCGGGTCGAGCTGCATGCCGGTTAGCAGCGAGAAGAGGGTCGTCTTCCCGCAGGCCGACAAGCCGAACACGCCAATCACCATTGAAGAGGTCTCGCTTTCTGTGCTACTTTGTTGTCTTCGCGGACTACTGCCTGCCGGATTCGGTGCGGTCACCGTCGCAGGCAGAGCCTGGGAAGTATAGCAGCAAACCGAGCGGCGTCAAGCGGAGGCGGAGGATAGTGGTCAAGTGGTCTAGCGGTCCAGTGGTCGAGTGCGCGGACTAGGAGAGGGAACAAAGAGACCAAGGGATCGAGTGGCGGATGGAATCTGCGTTCATCTGTCCCACAAGCGTGCAGGATCGTCGTTCTCGCGACGAGGCGGGACGGCCGGCAATCTTGACAACACTCATCCACCTTCGCTAGAATCGGACAGACGTGAAGCCCATCCGACTATCCCGGCATGCTTGTGAGAATCTGGCCTTCCGCGGCGCGACCGAGGAGGAAGTGTTCGGGAGCATCCGAACGGCCGATTGGGGGCGGTCGGAGCAGGGCAGATTCGAGTGTCGGAAGGACTTTCGGTTCGACCGAGAATGGAACGGCAAGAAGTACGCCACGAAGCAGGTTCGGCCCATCTTCGTGGACGAACCCGCGACTATTGTAGTTATCACGGTTTATGTGTACTATTTCTAGGAGAAAGTGATGCGTATTACTTACGACCGTGAGGTTGACGCCTTGTACATCCGGTTCATCGAGACGACCGTGATGACCAAGCACGTGGCCGAAGGTATCGCCGTAGACTATGCAGCGGACGGCCGAATTGCCGGCATAGAGGTTTTGGACGCCCGCAGGCGATTCGGCGACGAGAAGGTCTTCAGCCGCGTCGTGCTCGAAGATCTCGCGATGGGCATTCCGGCTCCGGTCGGTTGACAACCCCGGTGTGTGTTTTGTGGGGACAGCTCAAGCACAAGCCGTCCGCAAGGTGCAGGTCCCGCACTAGAGCACTGGAGCACTCGGGCACTTGAGCACCAGGCCGCTCCCCATTTCTTGACCCTCCGGTAATCCCGGCTAGACTGGCGATATGCAGCGTACTTTAGCGGCCGACATCGCCAAACACATCGGTGAGGACGTCAAGCTCGTGGGCTGGCTTTTCCAGGTCCGCGAGCTCGGCTCGATTTCGTTCGTCGTAGTCCGGGACCGGACCGGCACCGCGCAGGCGGTGATTCTCGACCCCACGCAGCACGACCTTTCGCACCTGAAGCGCGAGAGCCTGGTTGAGGTGACGGGCACGGTGAAGGCCGAGCCGCAGGCGAAGCGCGGGGCCGAACTGCTGTTCAAGGAAATCAAAGTGCTGGCCGAGCCGGTGGCCGAGCTGCCGTTCGAGGTGAACCGGTCGAAGAAGAAGCTGAACCTGAAGATCGACTCGGTGTTGGACCACCGCGCGTTCAGCCTTCGCAACCCGGAAATATCCGCGCCCTTCAAGGTGCAGGCCGAAATCGTGCGGACGTTCGCCGATTACCTGCGTGGGCTCGGGTTCACCGAGGTCCACACGTCGAAGATTGTCTCGGCCGGAACCGAGGGCGGGACCGCACTATTTCCCATCAAGTACTTCGAGCAGACGGCGTTTCTCGCCCAGAGCCCGCAGTTCTACAAGCAGATGCTCGTGGGCGCCGGGTTCGAGCGGGTGTTTGAGATTGGTTTCGTCTACCGGGCCGAGGACCATGCGACGTCGCGTCATATCAATGAGTACCTGTCGCTCGACTTCGAGATGGGTTTCATCGAGTCGTACACGGACATTATTGACGTCGAGCGGGGCTTCCTGAAGCAGATGGTCGAGAACATCGGCAAGACGTGCGCGGACGAGCTCGCCCTGCTTAAGGCCGAGCTGCCCAAGACCGGCGATTTTCCCGAAATCCGCCTGAAGGACGCGCTCGCGATTCTGGCTAAGGACTACAAGCGGGACACGAAGGACATGGTTGACCTCGACCCCGAGGGCGAGCGGCAGATATGCGACTACGCGCTCAAGACCTACGGCAGCGAGTTCGTGTTCGTCAGTCGCTACCCGCGCAAGGCGCGACCGTTCTACACGATGCCGGACCCGGAGGACGATGAGTCCACGCTTGGGTTCGACTGCCTGTTCCGGGGGCTTGAGGTAACGACCGGGAGCCAGCGCATCCACGACTACAACATGCTCGTGGAGAGCATCAAGCGCATCGGGGGCAACCCGGACAACTTCGAGTTCTACCTCGAGATATTCCGGTACGCGATGCCGCCGCACGGCGGGCTGGCAATCGGGGCGGAGCGGCTGACGCAGCAGATTCTGAACCTCGGCAACGTGCGCGAGGCTAGTTTCTTCCCGCGCGACCGGTTCCGGCTGACGCCGTAGCGGACAGCATACAGCTAGCAGCTAACAGCTTACGGCGGACAGCTCCGGAGGCAGGTCGGAGACACGCACCGCCAGGGATATCTACAGCCCGGCGCCCGGACTCATCCGCCGATTGACAATCTCCGAGACGAAGCTTAACATAACGGCGATGGTTCCGCGACTAGTGACCGCCGTGTTGGTCGTGTTGCTCACGGTGGCGACCGGGCAGGACATCAGAGGGCTTGGAATGGGACGGTTGACGCTGGTCCTCGAGTCGGATGCGAAGCCATTCGACATGTATGGGTTCGGCCGTAACCCGGCCGGGCTGTACCGCTCAGAACTTCCTCGCACCGCCAGAGGCGACAGCGCTGCAGCGCCACAGGCTTCGTTCCTGGAGTTGTA
The DNA here is from genome assembly GCA_903908785.1 of Caldifarciminota bacterium. GTDB lineage: Bacteria > Hydrothermota > Tepidihabitantia > Tepidihabitantales > Tepidihabitantaceae > UBA2258. Next base: position 3,397 of record CAIVTL010000637.1, read on the forward strand.
CGTTCCGGGCGGCTATTGGCGCCGTACTGGCGAATCGCCCTATGAATGGGCAATAGGCGAGCCGGTGCCGGGCCAGGTGCAGGAGTGCTTTCCCCACTACACGTCCGACTTGTGCTTAGACGATTGGTATCACATGACGGGCGATTTCATCCCCTACGTGCCATTTGCAGAAAGGCCGTCGGGAGTTTTCTGGCGCTACCGCAGCACATTCGCACTCGCCGTGCACGGTGCCTGGTCGTACGCGGGATTGCCCGACTACCAGGGATGCTACATCAGCACTCCGGAACTGGGGCTTGCCGCGGCCGTGCCGCTTGGTCCCGTAGACCTCGGGCTCGACTTGCCGGCCAGCCTGACGACCAACACCTGGCCTTACATCTGGGAGCAGTCCGCGCACATCGGATACAGGCTCGGCGCAGTCGTTCCGATGCACTTGCTCGACTTGGGCGTGGTTGTGGCGAAGGTCTGTCCTTACGAGGATGCACGATGGCCGCCTCCGATGAAGCAGGGCCTGCTGTCAATCGGCACTGCGGAGAACTACGCGCTCCAAGCCATAGCCAGGCCCGCGGAATGGCTCAAGTTTGGTGCTGCAGGCGGCCATCGGCGGGCCAGCACTGGTGCGGTGTTCACCTCGCCATGGGCCAGTCTGCGTGCCGAATGTCGGCCGAAGAACCTGCCGCTGCTGGCCGGTTTGGAAGCGGAATGGGCGAGGCTGAGCACGCACCAGCCGACTCACGAGAACGACCAGATGGACAGCGTCGGAATCGGCGCGGGGTTGGGCTTGCGGCTCTCCCGTTTGCTGGCCGGGGCCGAACTGCACTTCGCCCAGCGCACATACCCCGAGGATACTGGTGCCGTGCGGAATCCAAACTGGACCACCAATATTGGCGCGGAGTATGACTTGGGTGTGGCCCAGCTTCGCCTAGGATATGAGCACAGCGTCCGGCCTGACATGATGGTTCCCGGCATCGGGTTCAACAAGTACACTGGAACAGCCGGCTTCGGTCTGAATCTCGCCTCGGTGCGCGCTGACGTCGCGTGGAACCACTCCTATTGGCCATTTGGAGATGAAGTCGAGGACGAAGTCCACCTCGACCTCAAGCATGGTTGGTGAACTCATCCGGCTTCTCGCTCCTACCTGCTAACTCCTAACTCGTCCGCCTCGGTTTGACTCTGTCGGCTGAACGTCTAGAATTAGGTGTTGTCTAACGAGCCCCTAATATAGGAGACCATAGTGACTAAGACGTTTGCGGCCCTGCTGGCCGTTGCTTCCCTGCTTGTGGCGATGCCGATGCCGGAAACCGGCACGACTCCGCCCAATGCGGTTCCATTTGAGACGATTCAGCAGGTCGCCCTGACCTGGGCGGCGACCGAGTACCCCGGCGCCCGAATGGGCACGGCTATTCCTTACGTTGATGAGAACGGCAGCACGGTTGCCTGGATGTTCCATTTCCGCACCGACGGCAAGACGTTCCCAGGCTACGACGAGGTCGCGGCCGACGTGCAGGCCGAGCGGCAGACCTTGACCGTGAACACCGACCTGTCGCGCTGGCGCTCGATGTACAGCCACATGCTGGTCTCGGCGCGTCGGGACCGGGCACCGGTTGTCTGTTTCGGATACGGCGCTTCCGAGTTCTACGCGATTGCGGACAAGGCGTTGGCGCGGGCCCAGCAGTTGCTCGGACCCGATGCCCGGCTGTCGCGTATCTATTTCGTTTCTCCGTCCACCTATCTTGAATTCGATAACCCAACCGGCGCGAGCGTGGTAATGAGCGAGCACTTCGAGCGGGCATGGGATTCGCGCGAAGCGTTCACCGGCTACGTGGCGCAGGCGCGGGCGCAATTGCGGCAGCAGTACCCCGGTGAAGAAGAGGCGGCCGCGGCACATCAGAACCGTCGCTGGGACCGGGCGCTCAAGCATGACGCGGGCAGCTTCAGCGACGTGTTCGTTCCCAACGTTGAACTCGCGCCTTTCTATGACTGGAGCTACGGCTGCACGCCGACCTCGGGCGCGATGGTCTGCGGGTACGTGGACCGGCTCCAGAAATCGGGCCGGCTGGTTCAGTACTTCGTCCAGCGCTGGGACGGCGTCGAAGGCGAGAACGATTGGCAGATTCCGAACGTCCAGCTTGAGTGTGCAACCGAGATGAACACCGACACGCTGACGGGCGGCACGAACGTTTACGCGGTTTCCAACGGCTTATTCCAGGTTGGGTACAGCAACGGGTACACCGCCTGGTCGGTGACGAACCAGGTCGGTAATTCCGGAAACGACTGGGCATGGGGCACGCTTACCGCGGAGATTGACGCGGGCCACGCCATGGTCTGGTCGGCGATATGGGAGACCCACTCGCTTGCCTGCTTTGGCTACCGAACCGACAGCGAGTACGTCTTTGTCCACAACACCTGGTGGACACCGGCTGAGTGGTGGACGCATTCGGGCAGCGGCATCTCGCACGTGGCTGCGGTGACGCCGGACGCGGGAGACGAGCACAACATCCGGATCACCTACCCGCTCGGCGATACGTTCTATAACTCTTGCGGTCGGGGCGAGGTGCTCTATGTCGGCGATACCTGTCGCGTGACCTGGGAAAGCGGCACGCCGGGCTCGAGCGTGGACATCGACATCTCGACCGACGAGGGCCACAACTGGGAGACCGTGGCCGCGGGCGTCGCCGACAGCGGCGCGTATCATTGGTTCATCCCACCGTCAATCTCCACCTGTGACTCGGTTCGCCTCCGGCTGAGCCAGTACGCCGGCACGACACTGACGTCGGCCGACGGTTCTTTTGGCAACTTTCACATTCTGCGCGAGCCGCTGCCGCCGAGGCAGACCGCGCCGTCTAACGGACTGCCGATAATGAATCCACCGGTCGTGCTTGTGACTGACTCGGCCACATCGAGGTGCGACAGCGTCTATTTCAAGCTGATACAGGGCCTCGACACCATCTGGGAGCAGAACGGCTGCGCCACGAGCTACACCCTGCCGGACACGTTGTTCCGGTACAACAAGACCTACAAGTGGATAGTGCGTGGCCACAA
>CAIVTL010000638.1 GCA_903908785.1 Caldifarciminota bacterium
CGCGTAGATGGTGCCGCTGCCGTCAGCGCAGCCCGCCGAGCCCTTGCTCGGCATCTTGCCTTCGGTTCCGGTCGGCCACGGCGACAACGCCTTCCAGGAATCATTGACCGGGTTCCACGAGAAGAAGTCGGGCTGCTTGTTGCCGCGGGATGCATAGACGAGGCGTGTGCCCAAGTCATATGCCAGCCATCCGCCGTCCTTGACCGGCTTGGCACCGGACGGCATCGGCGTCTTCAGGGTCCAGCGACCGCCGCCGCCGCTCGCGGTCACCGAGAAGTTGCCGCGGATGGTGTCATTGGCCGGGTTTGCGTCGCCGGACAGCTTCGTCCAGGCAACCGTCGTGTAGTTGCCGACCGGGGTCGCGGTCCAGGTCTGGGAGAAACTAACAGTCGCCTCCGCTCCGCCCGCGAGCGCCGTCACGGTCCCGCTATCCGTATACACGGGCGCGCCGCCGGAATTAATCACGAGTTGCACTCCGAAAGTCGCGGGGCTGCCGCCCAGGTTCTTGACCTTGAGCTGGGGCGTCACCACCTGGTTCAGTGCGACCGTGCCGGTCGGCGCGAGGATAGCGGTCGGGCTCACGTCCTGGACCCGAATTGTGGTCGTTCCGGCCATCCGGTCGTTGCCACGGTACATGTCGGTCGCGAGTTGCGTGGAACATACGGTGGCATAGGTGCCGCGCGGGCCAACGGTCCAGGCCGGGAACGTGACGTATTGCACCGTAGCGGGCGCGTGCCCGGAGACCGACCCGGTCTGGTCATAGCCGGCGCCGATCTTCATCCGCACCGTGTAGTTCTCGGTCGTGTTACCGTAGTTGTACACCGAGCAGGCCGGCGCAATCGTGGCCACCGAGTCTATCGTGCCGGTCGGTGCGACGATGGCCCGGGCTCCGACGTCACGGACGTTCACCGTGACGGTCCCGGTCTGCTTGTCGTTCGATTGGTTGAAGTCGTTGCCACACCGGGTCGAGCAGGCCACCGCGCAGTTGCCGCGCGGCGCGTTGGCGGTCCAGTTCGGGAACGTCACATACACTCGTGTGCCCGCCGCGTGGTTGGTCACGGTCGCCGAGTCGACATAGCCTGAGCCGATCTGCATCCGGACCTTGTACGTCGCACTGGCCGCTCCGTAGTTGTACACCGAGCAGGCCGGCGTCGCCGACGCGCCGCTGTCAACGCTGCCGGCCGGCACCATAATCCGCGTGACCCCGACGTTCAGCCCCAGCGCGTAGAACTCCGGGGTTGCCAGCACTATCGCATCCGATGTCTTCCTGCCACCCCAGACCCAGATGCCGGGAACGCCGTTGGTGCCGGCGGTTCCCGGGATGTAGGCGCCGGCGTGATTGCGCCGCGCCGAATCGAGCTTAGGGAACGTGCTCCAGGAATTGCCGGCCACGTCGTAGAGGTAGCAATTGGCGGACTCGGCCGGCCACTGGCCAATGCCGGCCACGATTATCTGTCGACTGAACCCGAGCAGAGAGTCGGTCCTCTGGAAAGAGAAGGCCCGGGTCTCGCCGCAGATTACCGGCATACTCGCCACGGCGGTCCAGCCCGCACTGATGTTGTGCAGGTTGAGTCGTTCCACGATTGCAGTCGCGTACAGCGAGGCGTTGACCATGTTTGCGGTGTCGCCGCCGATCGCATAAAGCAGTGTGTCGTCAATCACCGCACCCGAGACGTAGCAGCGTGCGACACTCAGGTTGGGCAGGGCCGACCACCTCGACCCGGCCGCCGCGAGCGGGTCGAACACAAAGCACTGGTTCGTTGAGACCCACGTCGTTGGCAGGAAACCGCCCATTTCATATATCTTGTTGCCCGACACCACTGACCCGAGTGCCGCGTATGTCGCGCCGCCAATCCGGCCGGGGAACGGGTCGGTCGACACTATAAGAGTGGTGTTCGACTTCGGGTAGTACACCTGCACTGTGTCGATATTCAGCCCGCCGGCGTTGCGGCTACCGACAATGTACAGGCCGAAGGAATCGGTCGGCAGGCTGTGCATGTCTCTCAGCAGACAGATGTCGTAGTTGGAAATCGGTGCCGGCATTACCGCGCCGGTGTTCGCGTAGGTACGCGTTGATGGGTCGAAGGACCATATCGCGCCGGTCGTGGTGGCGTCGTACAAACGGCCACCCATGAAATAGACCTTGCCCGTCCCGGGGAAATACTCGCCGTCAAAGCGAGTGTAGCGGAAGTTCGTGGTCTCGGCCGGTGTTACCCAGCGCTGTGCCAGCGCGCCGCCCACCAGCATCAGCACCACACACACTACCTTGAGTCTTGCCACCAGTGCCTCCTTGTACGGTCTTGCGGTTTGCCTCTGGCGTGAAGCTCCGGTCCGCTGTCATTGCGAAGGAATCATCCGCGCCCTCGCGCGGAACGCGCCCACGCCTTCAATCTTCCTGACTGCTCCGGACGTAACCTCTGAGACGCGTGATTGTATATTCCCAGCCCGGCGTGTCAAGCAGCAACTTGCGCGGCCGGTTGAACGGCGTGCGGGTGCGCAGCCGCACCCGCACTACTCTTGAGTTCCGGCCTCAGCTATTCGAGCCAGACCTCGACGTGCTGGCCCTTCTCTTCGTCGTCAACGTCCACAATCTTACCGGTGATGCCCTTTTCCAGTGCCTCGGAAATCAGCTTCATGTCGATTTCCTGCTCTTCAATCTTCGCCTTGGCCGATTCCGGCATGAAGTTCATGCCCAACCGCACCAGCCCGATGGGCAGGGTCACGTTGACCTTGGCCTGCTGCGAGTTCTTGTCGAATACGCGGACCTTGAGGAACCGGTTGCGCCGGTCGCCGCCGTCGCTGTGACTGATGGCGTCCAGCAGTCGCGCCGCCTCTTCCGCGGTTATCTTCTTTTCCTCAAGCAGCTTGAGGACCCGGTCTTTCTCGTCCGTCATTTCGACCTCCTGATTTCATCAACCGCCTGGTCCGCGTCGATTCTCCCCGACTCGAGGTCGAAGAGCACGTCGGACGCGTTCTTGCGACGCCACCGGCGGTGCCGGCGGGCCCGGCGCACGATGATGTACCCACCGAACGCCACGAGCAGCAGCGGCCAGTTCGTCACGAACGAGATGTAGGGCACGCCCAGCGCCGACAGCCATATCCACAGCCCAAGGACCACGAAGAAGATTCCCCAGCCAATCATCCGCCTCATACCGTCCTCCGTTCTCCTCGTTCTTCGTTCCTCGTTCTTCGTTCTTGGCTCTTCATTCCTCGTTCCTTCCTTACGAGCATCGGTTCCTCCCCCGCCGGAAGACCCACGAAATGCCCTCGCCCACCGTCAACAGCCCGACGATGACGATAATCACCGGCCAGTCGCGGCTGAAGACTATCCCGGACGTAATCACGCCCAGGTTGGCCAGCCATATCCACATCCCGATTGCGATAACAACCAGGCCCCAGATAATCGTCCGTATCACTCATTCCTCCTGTTTCCGTCCATTCAGCAATCTGCAATCTGACTTCAGCATTGTCCTTGTCCTACTCCGCCTCTGCTTCGCTCACGTCGATGTCGGCGCTGTGGGTACTCACCTTCAGCGTATGGCTGCCTGCGCCGAACTTCACCTTCATGTAGCCCTCACGCTGCTCCAGCACCTCGTGCGGGAGTTCGGCGTCCACGTCGATGTCGCCATCCTCCTCGCAGCTCAGTTCCATAAGCACGTCGGCGTCGGCGCGCAGCTCGACCGTGATGTCGCCGGAAGTCGTGGCCAGGCTGCCCGACACCGGCCCGGCCGCGTCCAGTTCCACGTCACCCGACCGGGTCTCGATGCCGAGACTGCCGGTGACGCGGTGCAGGCTGACGTCGCCGGACACGGTCCTGACCTGCGTGTCGCCGGCGGTCTTCGTGATGTCAACGTCGCCCGAGACCGTCTTGACCTCGATGCGCGCACCGGCTTCGTTGATGGAAACGTCGCCCGATACTACCTCCAGCTCCAGTCGCCCGTCGGTTGGAACCGTGGCCGACACGTCGCCGGCCATGGTCCGGACCACCACCTGCTCGCCGCTGGAACGCACCTTGACCATTCCGCCCGAATAGCTGAGCCCGATGCGGCCCGCCTCTCCGCCGGTCACGTCGAGGTCGCCGCTCACGCTCTTCACCAGCAGGTAGCGCTTGCCGGGGAAATCGGTACTGCGCTCCTCGCCCGGCTCGAAGCCCGACTTCATTGCCGACGCTACCGCGGTCGCCACGACGTCCGGAATGCGGTCCAAATCCCTCATGCCGCTGCGGAACCGGATGTGCCGCGAGCCGAACGGAGCGTGCGGCGGCCGGCAGAACTCCGTGTCCGTCTTCTCCGAACCCATAGCCTCAATCAGCCGTGCCGCCTGGTCGGCGGTTATCTTGCCGTCTTCCAGGAGCTTCAGAATCCGGTCTCTTTCGTTGCTCATGTTCTACTCCTGTTTGTTGTCCTTACAGTTCTTGTTGCCACGTTCCGTTCTCTCCGGTCGCGTGGGTTCGTCTTCCGGCCATATCGACAGCGGGAGAATCATGATTCCTCCTACTGCTTGTCGCTCTCGCCGCGGAGCAACTTCTCTGCCTCTTCCGGCGTTATCTCCCCGCGCTCGAGCATCTCGATTACCTGGTTCGAATCGGACCCGGCAACCTGCTCGCCGTACCCCAAAGCTGCCAGCACCGCGTCGAGCCGCGAGCGCACGGTCGGGTACGAGATTCCCAGCTCTTTCTCCACGTCGCGGATGACTCCGCGGTTCTTGATGAAGACGAGCAGGAACTGATACAGGTCATCCGGCAGCCGGCACAGGTCCGGAACCTGGAACCGGCCGCGCACCGAAGTCCCGCACGACTCGCAGGTCAATTCCGACACCGCCATACCCGACTCGCACACCGGGCAGCGGGAAACCAGTCCTTTACGTGCCATCGCCTCGCTCCTAGTCAACGTGGAGGTCCGACCCGGTCATCGCGACCGCCCGGACCGCCACAACCTCTACCGTCGGCATCACCAGTCGCGGCATCTCGGCCGTAACCGTGACTTCCGGCATCATGCCCTGCCAGTCGGCAGTCGCACGGCCTTGCGACCCCGCAAGGGCACCACCGACCAGCACCACACCCGCCACCACCGTCGCCATCACCGCAGCCATCAGCTTCTTCACAGACACCTCCCGATTCGGTCTTTGCCTTCCTGACACTCTTAGACATGCATGGGCCGCCGCCCTAGCCACGTCGACTCTCGCGTCTCGGCATCCATTCATGCCTATCATCATACTCTTCAGACGCATGATGTCAACAAAAAGTTCCACCAAATGTTGAAATACTTAATGCCAGCATTAACAACATCAATCATCTGGCCGAAATATGTCTTTAATATCAACACGTGGCGCTACCATAGGGCATCAGCTCCGTGCCTCGGATGACACGCGATATCATCTTAATAACTGCCTACTTATGGTAACAGGACTCGTGGTAGTTCATCTCGGATGGGGCTTGGCTTCCACCTCAGGCCGCCGCCCGGCGGTGGACATGGAAACGGCCTCAGAGTCCGGATCACGTCTCGCCTTACATACTAAGCCGACTGCGGCGGACTGTCACCGCACCGGAGGTTCCGGCTGAACAGCCTGCCTTGCGCGAAGCCTCGCATCTCCCCTCGCTACTCGCCGCGCAGGTCGGCCTGCAAACCACCAGCACAACCATGTCGGGCATCGCCTTGGGTTTCGGCCTGCAAGAGGCTGCGCGACTCGGCCGGAAAGTGAGCCCGAACCTGCCCTCGGAAATCAGCCGCCACATCGCGGTGGACTTCGCGCCGCAAACCTGCCCGGAAACTGGCGTGAAACTCGACTCGGACAAGCCTTTCGGAGTCGCTTTGGATACCACCCCGGGAACCGTCATGGGAACGGTTCCCACGGCGATTCTCAAGGCGTCGATTTGAGCCTCCTTCTCAGCGCCTAACACGGCCTGAGTCGGTCACTTAGGCTGGATCAGGGCTACTTCGCCGCAGAAGTTGTCGTCTTGGCTCTGCGCCATCGCGCGTCGCACTGGAATGGACGTGGGTTCAGGTGCTCGCGGCGGAACGCTGGGCCTGCCGAGCTCGGCAGAAGTCTAACTGCGGCTTCAGTTCTCGCTACGTCATTCGGCCGCGCCGACCCCAAACCGTTCGGCCAATTGGACTACTTCGCCAGCACTACCTTGTGAACAGCAGACCGCTCACCGCCAACCGCTGACCGCCCTGAATGCTGACTACTGACCACTGATTGCTCCCTTACGAAATACACTCCTGGCACCAGCTTGCTCACGTCATTCGCGGCGACCCTCAGCACCATAACCTGACGACCGGTCATGTCGAATAGTGAACGGTGAATTGTGAATGGAGAAACCGGAAGGGACAGCACGCCCCGAGCGATTGTGGCAGTCCGCCGCACGCCGAAGCCACTTGACTTCCCAGATTCCCCGATTCCCACGCAATAGACGTAGCTACCCCAGATGTCCCAGTTGCCGGTCCGGTTCGACTGCCACAAGCACCAGTTCATTGTCAGGCCCATCGTGGTCAGCGTCGGATTCAGGTCATCAGCTCCGTCGTCGTCGACCCATACATCCTCGGATGAACCGAGTACTCCTCGACTGTAGATGTTCCGGTTGTTGTCGCGGTCAGAGACCCAGACGCACAGAGACCCCCAGGGCGGTACAAAGGTGGTGTAGACCGTCGGCGTCCCACCTGGTATCCAGTGGTTGCCAGCGCCTGAGGAGTCACACCAACGGCAGAAAACGGTCAGGGACTCGTCAGTCGTGCCGAAGATGGCCGTGTCGCCCTCCTGCGTGCTCTCCCAAACGACGGCAGGGCCCATGTCCCCCATTACCCATATGAAGCTCAGGATTTCCGGGTTCCGGTCGAACGCAGCGGACTGCGTGATTGCTAGCTTGTCGGACCAAGTCCCGGCTAGGTACTGGCTGAAATAGATGTCGCCGTTCTGCTCCCACACTGCAAGCGGATTTCCGACCGAGTAGCCATGTCTCCCTCGGCCCAACCGCGCATGGTGAATCGGCGTCGTGCTGCTGCAAATGATACCAGGCGGAGTCCAGCCATCTCCCCCGTTGAACGAATACTCGACGAACCACGTATGGGTATCGTGGCAGACCCACACCACCCAAGCCGTGTCGGTCGTATCATTCCGGATGACGATTGCGCTCGGCTCGGACGAGTCGCCGACCGAGTGCAGACACCGGCCAACGGTCTCGGCCGAACCCCAGCTATCCCGGCCATCGCTGAATGACGCCATGATGGCACCCGCGGCCGGTGACGACCTGCGCTCCCAGAAACACCAGAACGACGGATCCATCAGCGAGTCGTTGCAGCAGGCGACAACAGGGTTGACATCATCGGCGGAGTCGCGGCAGACCGGAGTCTCATCTCCCCAGCCGTTGCCTTCAAAGAAGTCGCAGAACCGACTGTACACGTCCCAGTTGCCGTTCCGGTTGGTCTGCCAGACCGTGCACGTCGCGTAGGCGTTGACCCACTCCCTGCAGGCCGAAGGATTGACATCTGCGAACGTGTCGGTCGTAAGCTGATACGGCCCGGTCCAGTACTGCGCGAGGGCAGTTGACAGTACGCAGCACACCGAACACAGGACGAAAGCTGTTCTAATTGCGCCTCCTTACCTTGTAACAACGACCTTGCGGATTGCTTGGGCTTGATCTTGAGCTTGCGCTTGTGCTTCGCGCACGAAGTAGACGCCCGGGGCCAGATCGCTGACATCATTCGCACCGGGCTGCAGGTTCAGCACCTTGCGCCCGCTGATGTCCAGCAACTCGCCTCTCGCTTCTCGCCTCTCACCTCTCGCTTCGAAGACCAGCACCCCGCGGACTATAGTCGCCGAACTCGCAACTCGCAACCCGTAACTCGTAACTTCGCTCGCTCCGACCAGCGGGCTCGGAATGAACTGACAGATGACAGGATTTGACGTGGCCGGCCCCTCGTTCTGCACAAAGAACCCGGCGACGCTGTCCATCAGGTACTGCACGCAGATGGTGTCTTCGGACGGGCCGCCCGAAACCATCCGGTCAACGATGCTCGGGAACCGGTGCGAGAACGTGTTGCGTTCAGTCACGAGTACGCCCGGCGTCCACGATAACCCGTTGTCCGGCGAACCGGAAACCCAGATGCCGGCGCGAAGCCGGCTCGTCAGTGGCTCCACGTTCGATGAGTCAAACTGCTCCCATGCCACGTACAACTGGCCGTCGTTCCCTTCGCCGATGCTCGGCCGGTCCGCGTAGGTCGCGTTGTATCCGACGTTGGCCTGCATGTGCTCGGGCCGACAGGTCGCGACGTGGACGCGGCTCCACTGCGGCGTATTGTCCGGGCACCAGTGCCATATCTGCGACGGCGCGACATACGTGGTGTCGTGGACCATCGGCGACACGTTGGCCACGACGTGCAGCCGGTCCTCGTAGTCGTACCAGGGATAGAGCGACGTGATGTGGAACGATGTGACCGTGTCGCCGCCGAAGGCATCGGGCGGCAGGAACTGCTGGGATTCGGTCCAGGAATCACCGTTGTCGGTCGAGGTCTGCATGTAGCCGTCCTCCGGCACGTCGGTGGACATTTCCCAAGTAAGGCAGACCTTGCCCGACAACTTGGAGGCGGCAATGTTGTGGGTCGGGAAACCCGGGCTTGGCTCAATGACACGCACAGAATCGAAGTGCGGGTTGCCCGGGAGCAGCCTAGTGTATTCAAGAACGTAGCCCGCAGACATCATCAATACGTGGATGGTTCCGTTCTGCCCCACGGCTATCAGCGGCCACTGGCTCAGTTCGATAGTCGAATCGCTGGCGTAGTCGAAGATGCCGGCGCCTGGGGCGACGTCCCTTGCCAACATGGAATTCCCTCCGCCGGTGCCGGCGATGACAGCCACGCCGGTCCCTGGGTCGGCATCGAGGTTCCCGTAGCCGGTACGGTCCGTGAACACGCTCACACCGCTTTGCATGTAATCCGGGTCAAGCCAGTTCCATGTCCGGGTCGCGAAGTCGTAGAAGTTGTAGCGGACGTTTCGGTCCGGAAACGTCGTGCCTGAAGTCGAAGTGGAGTACACCCACGCAGTGTGAACGCCGAACTGTGGCGAGTTGGCGAGCGACTTGACCGCACACCCATTGCGCCACCAGTCATACGTCGTGCCGCCGATGGTGTCCACGCGGCCGATGTAGTCCTGCGCGGACGCAAGGGCCACAGCGCAGACCAACACTCCGAAGAACAAAGCCAAACGCCTCATCTTTCCTCCCCTGTCTTTGTCACCCCGACTGCAATGGAGGGGTCTCTCAGAAGAGATTCCTCGACTCCGCTCCCGCTTCGCTCGGAATGACATGGTGTTCTACCGCGTAATGACGATCTTGCGGACAGCTTGAAGCTTGAGGCTTGCGGCTTGGGGCTCTTCCCGCACAAAGTACACGCCGGGTGCGAGCGAATGCACATCATTCGCACGGGGCTTCAGGTCCAGCACCTTGCGCCCGCTGATGTCGAGCAACTCACCTCTCGCTTCTCGCCTCTTGCCTCTCGCTTCAAAAACCAGCACGCCGCGGATGATGGTCGGTTCGACGTTCGTCGTTCGCAGTTCGGCGTTCGTCGCTTCCTGAACTCCGTCCCAGAAGGGAATGAACTGACAGACGACCGGGTTCAGGGTTGCCGGGCCCTCGCTCTGCACGAAGAATCCGGCAACGCTGTCCATCATGTAGAGAATGCAGATGGTATCTGCCATCTCGCCCGGAAGCATCCGGTCAATGATGCTCGGGAACCGGTGCGAGAACGTGTTGCGTCCGGTCACCAGCTCGCCCGGCATCCAGGACGCGCCATTGTCGCTAGAACGGGAATACCAGATGCCGGCCCGGAGCCGGCTGGTCAGCGGCTCCACGTTTGACGAATCAAACTGCTCCCACGCCACGTACAACCACCCGTCGTTGCCCTCGCCGATGCTCGGCCGGTCCGCATAGGTCGCGTTGTAGCCGACGCTGGCCTGCATGTGCTCGGGCCGACAGGCTGCAATGTGGACGCGGCTCCACTGCGGCGTGTTGTCCGGACACCAGTGCCATATCTGCGACGGCACGACATATGTGGTGTCGTGAACCATCGGCGACACGTTGGCCACGACGTGCAGCTGGTCCTCGTAGTCGTACCAGGGACAGAGCGAGGTGATGTGGAACGACGTGACCGTGTCGCCGCCGAAGGCATTGGGCGGCAGGAATTGCTGGGATTCGGTCCAGGAATCACCGTTGTCGGTCGAGGTCTGTATGTAGCCATCCTCCGGCACGTTGGTGGACATCTCCCAGATCAGGCAGGCCCTACCTGACACCTTGGAAGCGGCAACGGCATGGGTGGGAAAATCTCCGCTCGGGTCGACCACGCGCAGCGTGTCGAAGTCAGGCCACCCGCCACCCCTAATCCGGGTGTAGCACAGGCCATAGCCGGCGCTGCACATGAATATGTGGATCGTCCCATTCTGCCCGGTGGCGATGCGCGGCCACTGGCTGCCCGGCCCATCGGCGTAATCGAAGATGCCTGCGCCTGAGGCCGCGTCCTTGGCGACCTCGGGCGCCACGCCGCCGGAACCCGTGTAGTGGCCGCCGACAATCGCCACTCCGCTCGTCGGGTCGGCATCAATGTTGCCATAGCCCGCGCGGTGGGGGAACACGTTCACACCCGACTGCATGTAGTCCGGGTCAATCCAGTTCCACGTCCGGGTGTTGAAATCGTAGAAGTTGTAGCGCATGTTCCGGTCATCGAACATGGTGCCCGACGTCGCCGTCGAGTACATCCACAGCGCGTGCATGCCATGCCCGGGCGAACCGGCCAGGTCCTTCGCTGCCTGCGCATTACTCTGCCAGTCATACGTCGTGCCGCCGATGGTATCCACGCGGCCGATGTACGACTGGCCGAAGGCGGCCGACAGCAGACAGCCGACAGCTAGCAGCAGGTATCTGGGTTTCATCTTGCCTCCCTATCTCTGAATCACGACCTTGCGGACGCGCACCGTCCTTGAATGCTGACTACTGAATGCTGATTGCTCTCGCACAAAATACACGCCGGACCTCGGGTTCACGACCCTCCTGCCAGTCGCGTCGAACGCCAACGAGTGAGAAGGCAGGTTGCGGATGACCGTGGCCGCGCTCGTTCTTCCGCGGTGGCCGCGAACGCCAACGTCGTGGATGTAAAGCGCAGATGACTCAGGCGGGATGAACCGCACCGCCAGAGAGTCGTGGTACATGTTCTGCGGTGGATTCGTACCCGACAGGTAGTTCAGACCGATGGTGCCCGAGGCGTCCTCGATGCCGGTCTGGTTGCTGACCCAGCCGCCGTAGGGCGCGCCCGACTGCTCTTTGTACTGAAAGGTCAGCGTGGAATCCGGCCGGGACAGGACGATTTGGAACGTATTGTTGCCGCCGGTGCTCCAGAACTCGATGCTGTCGTACTCAACGATGAACGTATCGGCATCGGAGCTGGTCCAGTACCAGACTGAGCCGTGCGGCGAACCCGCGCCGCTGCAGTCGAGGTCGCACAGCATCGGTGCAAGTTGGTTATTCGGCGGGGCCGGGCTGGGGACGCCATTGAACGGCGATGCGTTCGCCCGGGCGTCGCCGAACGTGATGTATCCGTTGGACCCGACGATGACCGAGTCAACCCGGTACCAGTAGTATGGGAAGTCGAACCCGATGGGGAACGGCCCGGCAACGTTGTCGTCGCCGAGGGTCGCTATCCGGGTCCCGATGCCTCTGATGCTCACCCAACTAAAGGCCGGAGCGCCGGGACAGATCGTATCCGAATCGAGATATCTGTAGCCGAACGAGTCCGGGCCTCCGCCGCCCGGCAGCATGACGGGCTCAACCAGCGACCGGCCGGCGACGGCAGACAGCAGGCAGCTCGCAGCCAAGAGCACAGACGCAAACCTCATCTCGCCTCCCTACCTTGTGACGAG
>CAIVTL010000639.1 GCA_903908785.1 Caldifarciminota bacterium
AGGTTGAGATTCAGGCGAAGACGCGCGTGCCGACGCCCGTCGCGACACAGGTCAGGATACGTTCAGACAAACGCCGAGACATACTTCGAAAGACGCGAGGAATTCTAGATTTCAGATTCTAGATTGATGATTGGCGGATGGCGGAGTTGGCGGTCAGGCGAAATCAGAAGTCAGATATCAGAAGCTAGAAGTCAGAAGTCCGAACTCGGATCCTTGGCATTCTTGGCCACCTTGACGGTTATCACATCTTCGAGTGCCGATTGTCGAGTGGCGATTGCGGGCTTGGGACACGATCCGCGGCGTCGAGGTGACAGGAAGGAACGGGGTCACGGGTTCAGGGGTTCGGGCCAAGAATCTGTGTAATCTGCGTAATCTGTGGATAATCTCTGCTTGATTGGGGGGCGGTTTCGGGTAGAGTGAGGCGTGGCACTGGCGAGCATCAGCGTACGCGGTTTTCGGAACTTAGAGCCGACTATCGTCGGTTTTGCCGCAGGTTCGAACTATCTGTTCGGGCCGAACGGCGCGGGGAAGACGAATCTGCTTGAGGCAATCCACTACCTGGCCACCGGCCGGTCGTTCCGGCGGTGTCCGGACGCGGACTTGCTCGGGTTCGGCCGGGACGTTTTGATTGTCTCCGGTACCGATGAGAGCGGCGCGACAGCCGAGATACGGTTCGATGGCCGCGAGAAGCGGATATTCAGGAACAACATACCAGTGGATAAGCTGTCCGAGTACTTTGGGTGGCTGCCGGTCGTGGTGCTTTTGCTGGAGGACATCGAGTTGGTGCTGGGCTCGCCGGCTCTCAGGCGGGGATACCTTGATATGGCGGTGGCAAAGGCGGACCGGAGGACATCCACAGATTACGCAGATTACACAGATGGGCGGAGGGCAGGGCAGCAGGCGAAGGATGAAGGCGGAAGGATGAAGGATGAAGAGGGAAGAGGGGGAGGGGCGAAGTTAGAAGCTGGAAGCCAGATGCTGGAAGTCAGAAGTGAAAGAGAGGAACAGGGGAAGTCAGAAGCCAGAAGCCAAAAGCCAAAAGCCAAAAGTGTGGAGCAGAGCTACATCGCGCTCACCGGGGCGTACCGTCGAGCCGTGGGGCAGTATAATCGGCTGCTGGAGCGCGGGGCGAGGGACGAGGGACGAGGGACGGGGGACGAGGTCGCCGCTTGGGAGGAGGAGCTCGTCCGCGCGGGCATGCCGGTGTATGAGGCGCGGATGGAAAAGGTGGGCGGGTTGCTGGAGAACGCGGCGAGGCACTATGAGCGGCTGGCCGGGCATGGGGCGGTGTTCAGTTACCGGTCGAGCATCGGTGAGTCTTCGGACCTTGCGGGCGCGTTCCGGCAACGGCTGGCGGCGACGCGGGAGCGGGCGCGCTATCTCGGCCATGCGCTGGTCGGGCCGCATCGGGATGACATCAGGATTACGCGGGGCGAGCGGGAGCTGCGGAAGTTCGGGTCGGTCGGGGAGCAGCGGCTGGCCGGCATCGCGCTGCGGCTGGCTGAGGCGGACATGATTTTGAGCGCGGGCCGGCAGCGGCCGGTGTTCCTGCTGGATGAGGTCGCGTCGGAGCTGGACGAGGAGCGGAGCCGGATGGTGCTCGCGATGGTGGCGGAGCGCGGACAAATGGTGTACGCTGCGGCGCGAAGAATTACGCGGGAGGGATCAAGGGATCAAGGGATCAAGGGATCGAGTGACGGACCCCAGAGTTCCGTTCGTGATGCTGCATCACTTGACCACTTGACCACTGGGCCACTTGACCACTTCGCTTTAGGAAAGGAGTTCCATGTCTCGGCCGGGACGGTATCGGAAGTTTCGTAGCGTCGGCAGCGTGCTGCCGCG
>CAIVTL010000640.1 GCA_903908785.1 Caldifarciminota bacterium
GGTTCGCGACGTCATAGGTGATGACCACGAAGTCCCGGAGGCCCGGGTCCGGGACCGAAGCCGACCACTGGGTCACGGTCAGGCCTTTGGGCGTCGCGTGGGCGCCGTCGTCAATCACGCACTGGTACTCCTGGCCCCCGGCAATCGGCGGAATGACCGCGTGCAGTGTGTCGAGGGCGCGCCAGTCGGACTGCCAGGTCGAGGTCGGGTGGCTGTACCAGCGGTCAACCACGTAGTTCGGGCCGGTGCCGCAGGCGAGGCTGGTGAAGTAAATCGCGCCGTTCGGTGCGTTGCGGGGATACTTGAGCCCCGAGCCCTCGCGGTAGGGCCCCAGCGTCCCGATTGAGCCGAGCGAGGTCACCGAGAGAATCATGTCGTTGTTGTCGTGGTCGGCCCAGAGCTTCTTGGCCGGCGGCAGGTCGCCGATGCGGGTCTCGAAGTAGGGCTGCCACGAACCCTGGCCCGCGGTGCACGCGGCGACCATCCCGGCCACTGTGCCGGTCGGGGTCGAGACCGACGCCGTGACCCGGAACTGGTCGCCTTCGACCGTGGCCCCGGCCGCAATCGTGCCGTAGCTTGAGGTCGAATCGACCAGTGTCAGGAACGGACAGATGGTACGCAGAACCGCGCTCATGCCGGTCGCGTCGACCGCACCTTCGTTCTTCACCGAAACGAACAGGTTAGCGGTCTCGCCCGGGTCCAGGATGCCGTCGCCGTCGTTGTCGTCGATGCGCAAGCTCGCAAACACGAGGGCGGGCGCGTTCGAACTGCCGCGCACCGGCACCGAGCCGTCATGCGGGTAGAAGTTCTGGGCGCTGGCCGAAAGGTCGAGGTTGCCGGTCGTGGTCGGACTGACCAGCAGGTCCACCCAGCCTTGCGGATTGGTCCAGCCCCGGGCATAGGTCTCCGTGCCCTTGCTCAGGCAGACCAGCGCGCCGTTGACCGGCGTCGTCCCGTCCTTGACCGTGACGCGCACCACCTGCGTGCCGGTCGGGACCGAGTCCGGCGTGGTCACGGTCAGGTTCTTCGGCTTCTCGGCCCAGACGTGCAGGGTCGGGTCGCCGAACAGGTTCAACTCGAACACGCACCAGCGCCAGACTTCCTGGTCCATCGAGAGGCTCCGGAAGTAATCCTTGGAGAGCATCCCGAGGCTGCCAAACTGGGTAGCATAGCCCTGCAGAAAGTAGCGGTAGAACTGGAGGTCGAGCATCTCCGACGGTCCGAACCCCGGCGGGTAGCCGAACCCGTACCGCGAGTTCAACATGCAGGCGATGCACCCGCCATTGGCGGCTTTGACGAACGCCTCGGCCAGGCACTCGTCATTGTCAAACCAGCCCGACTCGCAGGCAATCGAGTTAACGAAGTTCAGTCTCGTGAGCCCATTGGTCAGCCCGGCGACCTCGTAGTCGTCCATTACCGAGAACGTGTACGGGTTGCCGTGCGCGGCCACGTGCGCAAGCTGGAACCCGCTGCTCATGGAATCCGCGTAGACGCCGCTGTTCGGGTCCTCGAGGTGAGCGTGGGCCCAGCCGGACGGGAACTCGCTGGCGATGATGTGGTTAATGACCTTGCCGTGGTACGGGTCAAAGAGCATAGTCGAGCCGTACAGCACCTTCTTCAGACGGGTCGTGTCCTGGTGCTTCTCGAACATCGTGTCCTTGGCAAAGAACGTGGCAACGTCGGAGGCATTGTCCACCGGGGTCCGACCGATGAAGACGTCGTAGAACAGGTCAACCGAATCCTCCATCTCGCCGAACAGGTTGTTCTGGTTGGAGTCCCACGTATACTGGAAATCCGCGTAGTACATGTCCGACGCTATGTCCTCTTCGTTGCCCTCGACCGTGAGCCGGCAGGTTCGCACCGGCACGATGCCGTCGTCGCCGCCGATAAGCACCCACTTCAGACCGTGGTTCTGCCAGTAATCCTTCACGCAGTTGCGAATCTTCTCCTGGTTGTCACGCCCCGGATAGGCTGAGTAGATGGACTCGGTCTTCACCACCACGGTCTTAATGCCGCGCCGGGTCTTCCAGTTCACAAAGGGCTGGAAGTTGGCGGCCCGCGCGGTCGACGTGATGACCATCATGTCACAGAGCCAGTCGTCGGTCTGCTTCGTCTTAGGCGCCCAGTTCGCCACCTGTTCCGGGTTCCGCACCAGGGCGCGCGCGTTCTGCCCCATCAGGTCTACCTGGGACTTGTCCAGGCTCAGCACCTCGTGCCGGTTCCGCTCATAGCTCACGCTCACGGTCACCCGCGTAGCCAGCTCAAGCCGCTTCTGCACCGGGTTGTACCGCAGCGGCGCAAGCTGTATGCCCGCAATCCTGAATCCGCCCATCAGACCTGACTTCGCAAAGGTTACTGCATTGGACGGATAGGTCCTATCCGTCCCATAAACCGTCGGGTCCGGCGCGACGAACGGCAGCGCCGGCTTCGAGAGCACCTGGGGTCGCTGGCTGGGATGGATGTTGAATTCGCCGGGCAGCGCGGTCGTCGAGACGCTCACCACGTCCGCGCCGGTGATTTCGGCGTCGGGCGGGATGACGAAGTTGCAGACCGCGAGCGGCAGGTTCGGGGAACCGGGCTCGGTTGTGGAGTACGCGCCGGGCAGGCACACCACGTCATACCCATTCACCTTGTCGAACACGAAGTCTTTCTGATTGAACTCGAACGTCTGAGTCAGAGTGCCGGTCGCCGCGGCCATAATGCCGGGCAGCACCAGCGCGAAAATGCGAACCATACGGAACATCAAGAGCCTCCAATACGTAACATGCGTTTCACAGAAACACAAACCGGCGCCCGGCGCGCCAATTCACCCTAAATTCTAGCCTCAGGCATCCGCCGGTCAAATCACGCCCGCCATTGCGCCCGCCATTGACGGGCAGCCTGAACCCGGCTAGGATTCTCCCGCATCGTATGAACCCGTTAGAAGTAGTACCAGACAAACCAAGGAGTCCAGCATGAGAATGCTCGCCATCACCGCCGCGCTGCTGTGCGTCCTGCCGGTCGCGGCCAAGACCCTGAACGTCCCCAGCACCGAGTACACCGACATCAGTTCCGCGCTCGCGGCCGCGTCGGACGGCGACGTCGTGAGCGTGGCCGCCGGCTACTACGAGGTGCCGGACGGCATCGACATCGAGACGGACAACGTCACGCTCAAAGGCGCGGGCGCGGACCAGACCATCCTCGACGGTCTGGAGAAGGCCTACGCCGTTGTCAGCGTCAAGGCCAAAGGCGTCACGGTCACCGGCTTCACGCTTGAGAACGGTTCCAGCCACGGCTTCTATGTAAACGAGAGCGACCACGGAACCCTCAGCTACTGCGTCGTGACCGGCTGCCAGGACCGGGGCA